>CAUEUQ010000006.1:0-49536 GCA_959021215.1 uncultured Collinsella sp.
CCGTACTGAAGGCGGAGACATCGCTAGCGACAATGTCGAAGAAGCAAAGAAGATCGGACCTCGATGACGACGACCTTGACCTCGTCGCCCACGTTGAGGACGTCCTCGACCTTCTCCACGCGGCCCTTGGCGACGCGGGAGATGTGCAGCAGGCCGTCCTTACCGGGCAGCAGGTTCACGAAGGCGCCGAAGGGCTGGATGGAGACCACTCGACCGGTGTACTCCTCGCCCGGCTCGGGAACCTTAATGATGAGCTTGATGCGCTCGACAGCCTGATCGACGGACTCGCCGGTGCCGCCGACAAAGACGGTGCCGTCCTCCTGGATGTCGACCGAAGCGCCGGTCTCATCCTGGATACCACGGATGACCTTACCGCCGGAACCGATGACGTCGCGGATCTTGTCGGTCGGAACCTGGATGGAGACGATACGCGGAGCTGTGCTGCGTGTGGTGTGGCGCGGCTCGGGGATCACATCGAGCATCTTCTGCAGAATGAAGGCACGACCCTCCTTGGCCTGCTGCAGGGCGCGGGCCAGGATGTCGAAGGTGAGGCCAGTGGCCTTGTTGTCCATCTGCAGGGCGGTGATGCCCTCGGTGGTTCCGGTGACCTTAAAGTCCATGTCGCCCAGGAAGTCCTCGAGACCCTGGATGTCGGACAGGACCACGGTCTTGCCCTCCTCCTGGATCAGGCCCATGGCGATACCGGAGACCGGGCGCTTAATGGGCACGCCGCCGTCCATAAGGGCGAGCGTGGAGCCGCAGGTCGAAGCCATCGAAGAGGAGCCGTTGGACTCCATGACCTCGGAGACGACGCGGATGGCGTAGGGGAACTCGTTCTCGTCGGGAAGCACCGGAAGCAGAGCGCGCTCTGCCAGGTTGCCGTGACCGATCTCGCGGCGCTTGGGGCTGCCCATGCGGCCGGTCTCGCCGGTGCAGAACGGCGGGAAGTTGTAGTGGTGCATGTAGCGCTTGCCCTCGGTGGGCTCGATGGTGTCCAAGCGCTGGCCCTCGTTGAGCATGCCGAGCGAAAGAACCGAGAGCACCTGGGTCTGGCCGCGCTGGAACAGGCCGGAGCCGTGAACGAGCGGCAGGTAGTTGTCCTTCACCATGATGGGACGGATCTCATCGGCGGCACGACCGTCGACGCGCTCACCGGTCTCGACGACCATGGTGCGCATGGCCTTCTTCTCGAGCTTCTTGAGCGCCACGGGGATCTCGCGCTCCCAAGCGGCCTGCTCCTCCTCGGTGAACTCGGCACGGATGGACTCCTTCAGAGCCTCGACCTTGCCGATACGGGAGAGCTTGTCGGCGTCACGAAGGGCGGCTGCCATCTCGTCGTAGTGGGCGAAGATGCGCTCCTGGACCTCCTCGACGGGCTGGTCGAGCGGGTACTCCTTCTTGACGATGGGGCCGTTAACCTGCTCCCACTCGGCGACGAACTCGTCCTGAGCCTGGCAGAAAGCGGCAAGGGCCTCCTGGCCAAACTTCATGGCGGCGAGCATGTCGTCCTCGGAGATCTCCTCGGCGCCGGCCTCGACCATCGAGATGAAGTCGGCAGAGCCGCCCAGCTCCAGGTCCAAATCGGAGTTCTCGCGCTCCTCGTAGGTGGGGTTGACGATAAACTCGCCGGTCTCCACGTTGCGGCCGATGCGCACGCAGGCAAGCGGGCCCTCGAAGGGCACGCCGCCGAGCGTCATGGCCAGGGAAGCACCCATGACGTTGATGACGTCGAAGGGATTGACCTGGTCGGCGACAAGCGAGGTAGCGACGATGTGCACCTCGTTGCGGAAGCCGTCCGGGAAGCTCGGGCGAATCGGACGGTCGATCATGCGCGCGGTGAGCGTGGCCTTCTCGCTGGGACGGCCCTCACGCTTGAGGTAGCCACCCGGGATGCGGCCGGCGGCGTACATCTTCTCGTTGAAGTCGACGGTCAGCGGGAAGAAGTCGTAGTTCTTACGCTCCTTGGAGACGACCACGGTGTCGAGCATCGTGGTGTCACCCTGCTTGACCAGGCAGGCGCCGGTGGCCTGCTTGGCAAGCTCGCCCGACTCAAAGGTGTAGGTCTTGCCGTACAGCTCAAAGGTCTTGGATACGAGTGTCATTGTTCTCCTTTACCCCGCAGACCCCTTGCCTGCGGGCTTCTCATGTGACGCGGGCCCCCTGCCCCCGCCACGCTTCAGAGCGTGATTGTTCGCGCCCTTACACAAAAAGAGCGCCCCGCTGCGCAGGACGCTCTTAGCATGTACAAATCCTACTGGATGTTGTCGCGGATGCCCAGAGCCTTGATGAGCTCACGGTACTCGACGATGTCGTTCTTCTTGATGTAGGAGAGAAGACGACGACGACGGCCGACGAGCATGAGCAGGCCACGACGGGTGTGGAAGTCCTTCTGGTGGGACTTCATGTGCTCGGTCAGCTCCTTGATGCGCTCGGACAGGATGGCGACCTGAACCTTGGGGTTGCCGGTGTCGACCGGAGTGTTACCGAACTGGGCAGTCAGCTCAGCCTTGCGCTCTTTGGAAACAGTCATTGTTTCACCTTTCGTTTTGCGTCGCTATCGGGCGACTCGATTCGCCTCGGACTGGGAAGCCGCCGGTGGAGCGAGCAACCAAGGTCGAGGTACCAACAGGCCGATATGTTACCACAAGCAGCCCGCGCCTGCGCATCATCACCGACCCAACATGAATTCCATCGCACGGAGGCGCTGATCGGTGTGCGTCGCAGCCCAAACATGCGAAAGCCCAAGCAAGAATGCCGCCGTATGCGGGTCGATTCGCTCGGCCATAAGCGCATCGAAGGTCATGGATATGAGGGCGCGCAGCCATGCGACCTCGCCGGTCGACACGAGCTCGGCACCCGGAACGCTCGACGCGCACGATCCGCACATGAGCCCGCCCGCCTGTGGTGAAAAATACGACAGCATGGGGTCTCCGCACAGCACGCAGGCCGAAAAATCTGGTCGATAGCCAACGTGCGACAGCAGCTTAAAGACATATGCCGCCACAAGTAGATCCATATGCGCCGTGTCGAGCCCGCTGCCCACCAGGGCAAGCGCTCGCTGCGTTATAGCAAAGGTAAACGGGTCCTCGGCGTCCTCGAACGAGCACACGCGCGCGACCTCGGCGATCGCGCTTGCGGCGCAGGTCGTCTCGTAATCGGGCGCAACGCCGAGCGGCGCCTCCATAAGCTCGGCCTGGGAAACCACGTCGAGTGACCGTCCATGTGCGAGCAGCATATCTACCGTACAGAACAGCTCGCAGCGCGCAGCCAGGCGTCCGCCGGGTTTGCGGGCGCCCTTTGCCACGGCACGAACCTGCCGCCCCCGCTCGTCAAGCATCGTCAAGATCAGGTCGGTCTCTTTGAGCTTCGTCTTGTCGAGGACGAGCACCTTGGTGCGATATGTCCGGGAGCCTGCCATGCGCGCCGCGCGTCCTTAGTCCTCGGCGTTGTAGCCAAAGCGGCGAATCTGGGCCTCGTCGTCGCGCCAGCCGGCCTTGACCTTCACGTCCAGCTCCAAAAAGACCTGCGTGCCAAAGATGCGCTCAAGATCGCGACGGGCGTCGATACCGATATGCTTGATCATCTCGCCGCCCTTACCGATGATGATGCCCTTTTGGCCCTCGCGCTCGACGTAAATGGTGGCGTGCACGCGCAGCACCTTCTTGGTCTGCTCAAGCGCATCACAGATCACGCCAACGGAGTGCGGGATCTCATCACGGGTGCGGCGCAAGACCTTCTCGCGCACAAACTCGGCAACGAGCGTCTCATCGGAAGCGTCGGTACCCATATCCTCGGGGAACCAACGCGGACCCTCGGGCAAAAAGTGCGCAACGGTCTCGATAAAGGCATCGACGTTGAAGTTCTTGACCGACGACGTCACGATCTCGTCGTCATATTCCATGAGCTCGTGGGCGGCCTTGAGCTGTTCCATAACCAGGGCGGGATCGGCCTCATCGGCCTTGGTGAGCACCAGGACCTTCTTGGAACGGGAGCATCTGACGCGCTCGGCAACCCAGGCGTCTCCCCTGCCGATCGGCTTGGTGGCATCAATCAAAAACGCGACGACATCGACATCGTTCAGCTCGAACAGCGCGCTCTTGTTGAGCTCGGACCCCAGGCCGTCCTTGGGTTTGTGGATACCCGGAGTATCGACAAAGACCAGCTGGTAGCCGGGACGGTTGACGACGGCGCGCATGCGGCGGCGAGTCGTCTGGGCCACCGGCGAGGTGATGGCGACCTTTTTGCCATAGCAGGCATTAAGCAGCGTGGACTTGCCGGCGTTGGGACGACCGACCAGGGCCACAAAACCGCTGCGGAAACCGGGCTCCACGTCACCAAAGCCCGCGAGGCTGTCGTCCTCGTCGCACAGGGCGTCGAGCTCCTCGTCGCTCATGCCCTCAAACGGGTCGAACTCCTCGACATCCTCGAGCTCCTCGGTATCCACCGCATCCAGGACCTCGTCATCCAAAACTTCATCGGTAGGCTGCATATTGTCGGACATGGGAATCCCTTTCTAAATAAAGCCGAGCGCGCGGGCAAATACCAGCACGCCCACAATCGCGGCGGTGATGGAAAGAACGTATACAGAGGCGGCGGCGATGTCCTTCGCACGCTTGGCCAGCGGATGGAGCTCCTGGGTCGCTAGGTCGACGATAGCCTCCATAGCGGTGTTGCACAGCTCGCCGTGAATCACCAGGCCACAACAGATGATAATCGTGGCCCACTCGGCAATGTCGAGCCCCACGATACAGCCGGCGATGACGGTACACACGCCCGCCACGAGCATGACCTTAATGTTGCGCTCGGTCTTGACGGCGGTGACGAAGCCCTCCATGGCGTAGGAAAACGACTTTAAGAAGGACGGATGGTCCTTGTTCGATCCGGGAATCATAGACGGCTCCTAGTCGTGGGCGTGGTTGGTGATGGGGCCGACGTGGACTAGCTTAGGGTCCTCGCCGCGCTCGAGCGCCAGATCGCGCAGGATGGCGTCCTCGCGGGCCTCCATGACCTCGGCCTCGTCGTCCTCGATGTGGTCATAGCCCAGCAGGTGCAGCATTCCGTGTACGAGCATCAGACGGCACTCGTCAGCGGGGCTATTGCCAAAACCGGGGGCCTGACGGGCAATAACCTGCGGGGCCAAGATAATATCGCCGAGCTCGAGCGTCTCATCGGCGGGAATGTCATCGTCGAAGGCCGAATCGCACTCAAACGAAAGCACATCGGTGGTGCGGTCGATACCGCGCCACTCGTGGTTGAGCTCGTGCATCTCGTCCTCGTCGACATACGAAAGGGAAATCTCGACTCCACGTTCAACGCCCTCGGCGGCAAGCACAACCTCGCAGATGTGCTCCACCTCCTGCGCGTCGAGCAGCGTATCGAGCTCGGCATCGTTGCTGATCAATACACTCAACGGGACTCCTTTCGGTCGCGCGGGCGCTGCTCGCGCACGTCATCATAAGCTTCATATGCCTCGACGATACGACCCACCAGGGCATGGCGCACCACGTCGGCACGCTCGAGGTGAGAAAATGCGACATCGTCGACACGGCCCAAAATCTGCTCAACGTCAGCAAGACCGCCACGACGACCCACCAGGTCGCGCTGGCTCAGGTCGCCGGTAATCACGAACTTGGAGTTGAACCCAAGGCGTGTCAGGAACATCTTCATCTGCTCGGGCGTGGTATTTTGCGCCTCGTCGAGCACCACGAAGGCATCACTCAGTGTGCGGCCGCGCATGTAGGCAAGCGGGGCGATCTCGATCACGCCACGCTCCATAAGCTCATCGGTGCGCTCGCGATCCATCATGTCAAAAAGGGCGTCGTAGAGCGGACGCATGTAGGGGTCGATCTTTTCCTCAAGGGTACCGGGCAAAAAGCCCAGATTCTCCCCCGCCTCGACAACCGGACGCGTCAAGATCAAACGGCCCACCTCGTGACGCTTGAGCGCGGCAACGGCGAGCGCCATGGCCAGATAGGTCTTACCGGTACCGGCAGGACCCAAGCCAAAGGTGATGGTATGCGAGCGAATGGCATCCACGTAGCGCTTTTGCCCGAGCGTCTTGGGACGAATGACGCGGCCGCGATACGAAAGCAGCACGTCATCGCGAAGCGACGTAGCCTCGTGCTCACCGTCGCGCAGGACGGCCAGGCAGCGAGAGACATCGTCGGCAGACAGCGTGCGCCCGGCGGCCGCCTCGCGAAAAGCGTGCTCGAAAAAGCGCGCCACGAGTTCGACCTCGTCCGGGTCGCCGCTCACGGCGATGCTATCGCCACGGGCGACCACGTGAGCGCGAACCAAGCTCTCGAGCACGCGAAGGACGCCGTCGCCGGCGCCCAAAACGCACGAGGGATCAATTCCCTCGGGAACGGTAAGTCTAATCTTCGAGGCTTCCATGAACCTCCCTGCGTGCATGGACCAAGCCGGAATCATCGACTCCGATGATAGCAACATCGAGCAGGCACGGGGCTGTAAGTCCACAGGTATCGTCAAGACGGGCATGATGGAACGAGCCGAGCGTCAGGTTGTCACCATACTCGAGCACGGCACGCTCGACCGTGCCCACGCGACGACGAGCGTCGGCAATAGCGAGCTCCTGTGCGGCGGCCCGCATACGGCGGCTGCGCTCGGCCATAACCTCGGGTGGCACCTGGTCGGGCATGTCGGCAGCAAGGGTACCGGGACGCTTGCTGTAGCGAAACACGTGCATACGCGAGAAACCCACACGGCGGCACAGCGCCAGCGACTCCTCGAACTCCTCGTCCGTCTCACCAGGAAAACCGACGATGACATCGCACGAAAGGGACGCCTGGGGCAAGTTGGCGCGAATCATACGCACCGTGTCCTCAAAGGCTTCGGCGCTATAGGGACGGCCCATGCGATGCAGGGTCGCCGTGCAGCCGGACTGCACGGGCAGGTGCAAAAACGGGGCGATACGCTGCGGGTAGCGCGCCATAACCTTAAGAAGGCGCTCGGAGATATCCATGGGCTCGACCGAGGAAATGCGCACATGCGGAATAGACGTGCGCTCCATGATGGCCACGAGCAGCTCATCGATTTCGACGTGCTCGTCGGTCGCGCTCTTGCCATCGTAGGCACCCAGGTTCACACCGGTCAGCACCACCTCGGGCACGCCGGCCTCCTGGGCCTCGCGAACTTGCTCGAGCACGGACTCGACGGGCACGGAGCGCTCGGGGCCGCGCGCCTTCCACACAATGCAATAGGTGCAGCGATGGTTGCAGCCATCCTGAATCTTCACGCCCAGGCGAGAGCGACCGAGCGCATCGACCACCTCGCCATCGCTGCAGGCGGGAACGCTATCGGACTCAACACCCAGCACCTCGCATACACGTTCGGCGACATCTATCTTGGACGGCTCGGCAATCACGCGATCCGAAAGCTCCGACAGCTCCTCGGGATGCAAATTGACCACGCATCCGGTCACGACCACATAGGGCTCGTTTGGATGGGCCAGCGCATGACGGACGGCCTTACGGGTCTTGGCCTCGGCCTCGCCCGTAACGGCACAAGTGTTAATGACGATCAGATCGGCATCCTGGGGCTCCACAATAGCAAAGCCCAAGCGCATAAGATCGGCAGTGATACGGTCAGACTCAACCCGGTTGACACGGCAGCCGAGGTTGACGACGGAAATATGGGGTGAGAGCACGCGGGCTCCTTAATCGAGGATATCGTCGAGGGCACTCTTGATACGGTCGGTCACCGACTTCTTACCGGAAGCGACGTCATCGCCCATCTCATCGGCAAAAGCACGGAGCAGCTCGCGCTGCTTATTGGAAAGATTGGTGGGAACGACCACGCGCAGTTGCACGATCAGACGGCCACGCGAACCGCCACCGCCAATGCGCGGCATGCCGTAATTATTGACGCTCACGGTGTCGCCGTACTGGGCGCCGGCGGGAACCGTCACCTTAACGACCTCGTCGGGCATAATGCCCTCGACCTCGATCTCGCAGCCGAGTGCGGCCTGCGCAATCGAGATATCGCTCACCAGGTACAGGTCGTCCCCGTTGCGCTTAAAGCGCTCATGGTCGGAAACGCGCACGTTGACAATCAGGTCGCCCGAAGGCTCGCCGCGAAGGCCGGCCTCGCCAAAGCCGCTCACGCGCAGCTGGCGACCGGTCGAAACGCCGGCGGGAATATCGATGTCGATCTTTTCGTGCGAAGGCGTGCGGCCTTGACCGTCGCAGGTCTCGCAGGGATGGTCGATAACCGTGCCCTCGCCATGGCAGTCGGGGCAAGGCGAGGAAGACTGAACCTGGCCCAAAAACGATCGCTGAACCGTCGTGACGTAGCCCGTACCGTGGCAGCGGCCACACTGCTTTTCCTGTGCGCCCTCTGCCCTACCGGTGCCATTGCAGTCCTCGCAAGGAGCAAGGCGGTCATAGCTGATTGTCTTTTTGCAGCCGAGCGCCGCCTCCTCGAGCGTCACCGAAAGCGAGATAGCCATGTCTCGTCCGCGACGACGCTCACGACGGCTGCGGGCGCCACCGCCGGCACCGCCGCCAAAGAACGACGAGAACAAGTCGTCCATGCCCATGCCACCAAAGATATCGTTGATATCGACGTAGCCCGAACCACCAGGGCCGTCGGCAGTGCCGTAACGGTCGTAGTTAGCACGCTTCTGCTCATCGGAAAGAACGGAATAGGCCTCGTTGAGCTCCTTGAACTTGGCCTCGGCCTCGGGGTCGTCCGAAACATCCGGATGTACGGTACGGGCCTTCTTTAGAAACGCACGCTTAATCGTCCGCGCGTCGGCATCCCTGTCGACGCCAAGCACCTCGTAGTAATCCCTATTTTCCGACACGACCGAATCCTTCCGACTTTCATTATTGTCACAGTGCGTCCTATACCCAAGCTGGGCCGACCGCAAACAAAGGGTTTGATGTTATTGCATTTGGTACGGCGAAAGCATGGCCCGTTGCGAGCAGCTTGCGAACCAAACCGACACGAGCGCGAACATGAAGCCATTGGCAAAACCGTTGGCAAACTGCATCGCACCGCGCTTCCACCACAGCAGGCTGCGATGAAGCACACCGTCCGAAAGCACCATGAACAGGCCCATGGTAAACGGAATAAAGCACATCACGGCAAAGGCCGAGAACACACCCGAGATGGCCGAGAGTACCAAAAACGGCGCTACGATGCCCATCAGGTAAAAACCGGTACGAGCTTTGCCTTCCAAGCGCTCGGCCTCAACATGGGCGCGGCCGACCAGGTCGCCGCCCGCGGCACCGTTGGTGCCAGCATGACCCATGCCGCTAATGCGGACCTCGTCGCCATCGTGCGTGCCGGCAGGAAACTCAATCGTCTGCTCGGAGGTTACGCGAGTACGACCGCTGCCACCGCAATCAGGGCAGGGGTCGGCCACGACCTTACCGGAACCGCCGCACTCGGGGCAGACCGACTGGAACGTGCCCGCACCAAACAGGAAGGACAGGTCGACGTCGATGTGGCCGCGGCCGCCACAGCTTGGGCAGGTATGGGCATGCTCGGAGGAGACAGAACCCGAGCCGCCGCAATGTCCGCACGTATCGAAACGCGTGTAGCGGACGGTCTTGCGGGTACCGCCCTTGGCCTCCTTGGCGTCGAGTTTGATATCGACGACCACGTTGGCGCCGTTCTCGGGATTATAGGCAGCCTGCCCACGACGCTGCTGGCCCCAGGCGCCACCAAAGGGAAAGCCGCCCTCAAAGGGATTGCCATAGCCCGCGCTGCCGGCGTAGCCGCCACCATAGGGCGAAGCCGTAGGGGCACCGGCAAAGGGATTGCCAGAACGCATGGCGTCGTAGCGCGCACGTTTTTGCTCATCCGAAAGCACGGCGTAGGCCTCGGAAACCTCTTTAAACTTTTCCTCGGCATCCGGCTCTTTGTTGACGTCCGGATGGAGCTTGCGGGCCTTTTGCTGAAAGGCCTTTTGAATATCACGTGAGGTGGCGTCCTTGGAGACACCCAGAATCTCGTAGTAATCTTTTTCGTTCATCGTCGCCATGCGCGGCAACCTCCTGCTCACAGCAGCGTATATATTTCGGTAATTCTACCCGAGCGACCTAAGCTAGATCCCAAAACAGCTCGAACAGAACATTTCCATCGAGCCAGCCCAGGTGTGTCGGCGCTAAACGAGCTCGAACATGGCCCGCGATGACATCTGCCGAAGTGAAGGGTCCCTCATGGACTCCGAGCGTCTCGGGCACCCAAGTGGCAAGACCCAATTCGAGCGCGCGATCGCAGGCAGCTGCCAGCTCATCGGCCGGGACGACACGAGCCGCGCGAACCAAAAGGTCGGACGCGACACCGCGCGTCATGCGACAAGCAAGTATCAGGTCTTCGGCCGCAGCCTCGCGCTGCGAGAGATATTCGGCCTCGAACGCCGTCGCGTCATCGTCACGTTGCACCAGACGCACGCGGTACGCAACGCCTTGAGAAGAAACACCGGGGAACAAACCTGCAAGACGGTCGAAATCCCCGGCGTCGAGCATGCCCGCGGCAGAACGACCCAGGCCCAGGTAGCCCCGTCCGGTCCAGTAGGCAATGTTATGGGCGCACTCATGGCCGTCGAGCGCATAGCTTGCCACCTCATACGGGTGATAGCCGGCCGCACCCAGACGCTCACGCGCCACATCCATGCACGAAGCTTGAAAATCCTCGTCGGGCTCGACCGACTCGTCGCGGCACGCCATGCGATAAAGGGGCGTCCCCTCCTCAAGCGTAAGCGGGTAGACCGACACATGATGCGGAGCCGCCGCCAGCACGGCATCGAGCGTGTGCTTCCAACTCGCTGCGGTCTGCCCGGGAAGTCCGCACATAAGGTCGCACGACACGTCAAGCCCAGCGTTCTTGACCGTCGCGATGGCGGCGAGCGCCCGATCGGCATCGTGAATGCGGCCAATAGCAGCCAGTTCAGTATTGACGAGGGTTTGCACGCCCAGAGAGACGCGTGTGACACCAACCTTGGCAAGCGCAGCGGCAAGCTCGGCGGTCAGCGACTCGGGATTGGCCTCGCAGGTAAACTCAACGGGGGCGCACCACGCACGAATACGCCGCACCAGCTCCACCAGGCGCTCCCCCGCCAGCGACGGCGTACCGCCGCCAACATAGACGGTGCGGATCTGGTCAAGGGCCCCAGCCTTGCCAAAAGCATCGAGACGCGCGAACAACTGCTCAAAATAGAAATCGAGCGCAGCGCTCAGGTCGCACGGAGCAAAACTGCGTGAGTCAAAGTCGCAGTACCGGCACTTTTGGGCGCAAAACGGCACGTGCGCATACAGCGCGGTAACGGCCACCCTTAAGCCCCCAGCGGATGAGGGGGCACCGATTCGCCGGCGGCAAGGGCAGCCTCGCAGGCCACCACATCGCGCTCGATCTCATCGACCAGCGCCATGAACTCCTCGTACGTGGAGCAGCGCACCACATGAGCACGCCAAGCGGCGGCATGGGGCATGCCTTTTAAGTACCAGCTTGCGTACGTACGGGCACGCGACATGAGCGGCAGGAGCTCATGTGTCAGCGTTAGGTGCTCACGCAGGGCGTCCAGGCGCTCGACGGAGCTGCGAACCGGCACCGGTATGCCATCGAGCGCAAGGGCGCGAGCATCGCCAAACACCCACGGGTTCCCGTAGATACCGCGCGCGATAAACACCGCGCTGGCGCCCGAGTTGCGCAGATGCTCCGCGGCATCCTCGGCGGTAAACACGTCGCCCGAACCGATCACGGGAATCTCAACGGCGTCGGCAACCTCATCGACGACCGACCAATCGGCCTGGCCCGTATAGAGCTGCGTGGCGCAGCGGCCATGCACCGCAACCGCGGCGGCACCGGCGCCTTCGAGCATCTGGGCAAACGTCGCGGCATTACGGTCCTCGGCATAAAAGCCTTTGCGAATCTTGACGGTCACGGGTACATGCGCCGCGCCCACCGCCGCCTCGACGATCTTCTCGGCCAAATCGGGCGTGCGCATGAGCGCCGAGCCCTCGCCCTTGGTAACGACCTTGCGGGCGGGGCATGCCATATTGATATCGATGAGCGACAGGCGATCGCCAACGCGCTCCTCGACGGCGGCGACGGCACTCGCAAACTGATCGGGCTTGGAGCCAAAGAGCTGCACACAAATCTGCTGCTCCTCGTCGGCCGGCAGCACCAGGCGCCACGTTTTGTTACTGGCATAGGCAAGGCCTGCCACGCTCACCATCTCGCTGTAGGCAAGGTTGGCACCGCGGCGGCGGCACATGATGCGGTAGGCAGGGTCGGTCACGCCCGCCATGGGAGCCATAAGGAACGGTTGCTCGGCATAGGCGCCCAGCAACCGCTCGCTGTATTCGGAAAGCGCCATAGGCCTACTCGTCCACCTTGAGAATCGCCATAAAGGCCTCCTGCGGGACCTCGACCGAGCCGATGGCTTTCATGCGCTTCTTGCCCTCTTTCTGCTTCTCGAGCAGTTTGCGCTTACGCGAAATATCGCCGCCGTAGCACTTGGCAAGCACGTCCTTGCGACGCGCCTTGACGGTGGAGCGGGCAATGATCTTGTTGCCGATAGCACCCTGGATGGGCACCTCAAACAGCTGACGCGGGATGATCTCCTTGAGCTTGTCGCACAGACCGCGGGCCAGGCCATAGGCCTTGTCCTTGTGCACGATAAACGACAGCGCGTCCACCTCATCGCCCGAAAGCAAGATATCGAGCTTCACAAGCTCGGAAGGACGATACTCGTTGAACTCGTAGTCGAGCGAGGCATAGCCCTTAGTGCGGCTCTTGAGCTGGTCAAAGAAGTCCAAGATGAGCTCGGCAAGCGGCATATCGAAGCGCATCTCGACCGATTTGCTCGTCAGGTGGATCATGTCGGTCGTAACGCCGCGGTGCTCGATGGCGAGCTGCATGACGGCGCCCGTGTACTCAGGCGGGCAGATGATCTTTGCCTTGAGGTAGGGTTCCTCGATACGCTCGATGCGCGTGGCCTCGGGAAGGTCCTGCGGGCTGCGGACATCGATCATCTCGCCGTCGGTCTTGTAGACGTGATAGTCGACCGAGGGACTCGTGGCAATGAGGTCCAAGTTGAACTCGCGCTCCAGGCGTTCCTTAACGACTTCCATGTGCAGCAGGCCCAGGAAGCCCACGCGGAAGCCAAAGCCGAGCGCCACCGAGGTCTCGGGCTCCCACACCAACGACGGGTCGTTGACGTGCAGCTTATCGAGCGCGTCACGCAGGTTCTCGTAGTCCTTGTTATCGATCGGGAACAGGCCCGTATAGACCATGGGCTTAGCCTCGCGGTAGCCGGGAAGCGGCTCGGGGCAGGGATTCGACGCCCACGTGAGGGTATCGCCCACACGCACGGCCTCGGGGTCCTTCAGGCCCGTGACCACGTAGCCCACCTCGCCGACCGTCAGCGCATCGACCGGAGTCTCGGCGGGACGCTTGACGCCCACGCCATCGACCAAAAAGTCACCCTTTGCCTGCATCATGCGCAGGGTATCGCCCTTTTTGATGGAACCGTCAAAGATGCGCACCGTGGCGACGACACCACGATACTCGTCGAAGTACGAATCCAGGATGAGTGCCTTGAGCGGCGCGTTCGCATCGCCCTTGGGCGGAGAGATCAAAAAGACAATGGACTCCAGCAGATCGTGGATGCCCTCGCCGGTCTTGCCCGAAACACACACGGCATCATCGGCAGGGATCGCCAGGTCATCCTCGATCTCGGTCTTAACCTCATCGGGATGGGCCGAGGGCAGGTCGATCTTGTTGATGGCCGGCACAATGTCCAGATTGGCGTTCATGGCGAGCGTCGCGTTAGAGACGGTCTGCGCCTCGACGCCCTGCGTGGCGTCGACAACGAGCACCGCGCCCTCACAGGCTGCCAGCGAGCGCGAGACCTCATAGGTAAAGTCCACGTGGCCCGGCGTATCGATCAAATTGAACTGATACGTCTCGCCATCGTCGGCGTCATAAGACACGCGAACGGCATTGGACTTGATCGTGATGCCGCGCTCGCGCTCGATATCCATGGTGTCGAGCAGCTGCGACTCCATGTCGCGTTCGTCGACGGTATGGGTGAGCTCGAGGATGCGATCGCTGATCGTGGACTTGCCATGGTCGATGTGCGCAACGATTGAGAAGTTGCGGATGTGGGAAATGTCAATTGAAGTATTCATGCGGACTATCTTACCCGAGCGGTACAAAAAATGGAGCCTGTTCCATAAAACAGGCTCCATTTATGCGCGTAATCTGTGTGGTGTGAAATTTACAACTTAGGCGTTGATGCTGTTCACGAGCTTGGCAAGACCGGACTTGCGGTTGGAAGCCTGGTTCTTGTGGATAACATGCTTGGCGGCAGCCATGTCGAGACGCTTGGTGACGGTCTTGAGGGCAGCCTGGGCCTTCTCGGCGTCGCCCTCGGCGACGGCGGACTGGACGTGCTTGGTCAGCGTCTTGAGCTCGGACTTGACAGCCTTGTTACGCATGCGAGCTGCCTCATTGGTGCGGATACGCTTCTTCTGAGACTTGATGTTTGCCACTTCTGGAGTTCCTTTCGAGTTCCTTGCAAAAAATGTATGACACCTCTGAGACACGGTGAGGTCATGCAAGCGCCTACTATAGCACGCTCCCCCTCAAAGGGATAGAACGAATTTGTCAAATAGGCAGGTATCATCACGATTTTCTCAAGATGTTCGTAATCCAGAGCAAAAGCGCGGTCTGAGAATCGGCCGAACCCTTGAGCGCGAGCTCCACATCGACCGCACCCTCGAGCGCTGCGACGAGCTCTGCCATCGAAAAGCGACGTGCCCAGGTCAGGTGATTCTTGACCTGCCAGGACTGGAGCTTGAGCGTTGCGGCCAGCTCACGACCCTGTCCGCGCGCATCGAGCGCCTTGGCGACGATAAGCTCGCGGATGCGGCCGCACAGCAATGTGTAAGTCCACACGTAGCTCTTGGCGGGCAGTAGATTGAAGAGCTCGAGCGAGCGGCGCATGTCACGGGCCGAGACCGCATTGAGAAAGTCCCAGGGTTGGACCTCTGCCGTACGTACAATCCAGCGCTCAACGTCGGCAAGCTCAATCTGGGGCGCCTCGACCATCTGGGCAAGCTTAGCCAAGTCGTTATCGAGCATGCGGGTGTTCTCGCCCGAGCGCGAAACGAGCTCTTCGGCGGCCGCCGTCGAGATCGACTTGCCGTGCTGCGTCGCCATCTGCTGCACGCGGCGCGGTAGCTCCCAGCGCTTGGTACCGGAGCAATCGATCACCGCCTTCTTGTCGATCTTGGCGATCGCCTTATACAGGCGCGTGTTCTTGGCAAGCGAGTCGGCGATGATGAGACAAACCGTCGTGGGGCTGGGACTCGCCAGATAGTCGACAAGCGGCTCGGAGATCGCTTTGGCGAGTTTTGAGCAGCCGTCAAGGATTACCAGGCGAAACTCGCTGCCCATGGGAAAGGTGTTGAGCGATCCGATAATCGACTCGATATCGGGGTCTTTGGTCATATCGCGCTCGTCGAGGTTGAACTCGACCATACCCGACTTTTCCAGACGCGCTTTCATACGCGAGACGGCGTGATCGCGCTTGACGCCGTCGGTACCGACGATCAGATATGCCGGCAACAGACTGGTTTCGGACATTGCGCTCCCCTCCCGCAGGCCTTCGTATTCGTTCCGTGCCATTCTAGCCCAGGGGCCCACCACACGCCAACGACGTCGTCACGGTCGCTGGCATCGCATCGCAAAGCCATTCGCAGTTGGCGTGACGGTAATGTCGCCGTGTTCGATAGTGCACGCGAACACACCGCCCGCTTCCTTAACGGCATCGATGCAGGCATCGGACGGATGGCCGTATCGATTCCCCTCGCCCGCACTCGCAAGGGAAAGCTCAGGCTTCAAGACGTCCAGCAACTCACCATCGACTGAAACCTTAGAGCCGTGATGCCCAAGTTTAAGTACATCGATTTCCCCCACCTCCTGCACGAATTCCCGTTCTTGGTCGAGCTCGGCATCACCGGTGAGGAGCATACGCAGGCCCCTGCCTTCCTGAACATAGGAGAGCAGCAGGACAAGCGAGTCCTCATTTCCCTCGCCATCCACGGACTCGAATGGCCACATCACGCGGGCGCAAAATGAGCCGATATCGACCGTATCCCCACGGCGCACCTGCCGATACTCAACGCCAGGTCGGTTCAATACCTCGGCAGGAGCATCCTCCAGCGCATCCGCCGCCACGGCAATCGTTCCAACCGAAAACTGTTCGAGCACGGCAGGCAGACCACCCCAGTGGTCCTCATCCCAATGCGTCACAAAGACGGCATCGATATGGTGCACGTTATTGCGAACCAACGCCGCCACCATGCGCTCGTCGAGCCCGCAGTCGACGAGTGCTACTGCGCCGCCCTGGCGGATAAGAATCGCATCGGCCTGGCCCACATCGAGCACCGTCACCGAAGGCGGAGCGAATCGATCCCAGTAGACGTACGGAATCGCAGCCAGGAGTACCAAGCATGCAAGCCCCACCGCCATAGGACGTGCACGGGGACGCGGCCACCAGACCAGCAGAACCGCCAGCAAACACGGCACTAGGTAAATCCACATGCTATCGGGCGGCAAACTCACGGATGCACCCGGCACGGCGGCAAACAGCTGCTCGAAGAACAGTGCGCAACGGGCGGCAATCATGGGCACAATGAGCGCCCAAGTCCGCAAAGGTGCCACGAGCGAAAAGGGAACCAGCACAATCGACACAGCAAGCAGTACGCTCACTACCGGACCGATGACCGCATTTGCCAGCGGAGCAATGAGCGATAACGTACCAAAGGCGGGAATGGTAATGGGAAGTGTCGCCAATTGCGAGCACAGCGTGGCGGAAAGCATGCTGGCGACGCCCGATGGCACACCCAGCTCACCCAAAGCGTAGGTCGCATAGGGGCAAAAGCACAGAATGGCTAAGACGCTGGCACATGAAAGCTGAAAGCCCATCTCGAACAGCACCGTCGGCCGCAGTAGCACAAAGATGGACATGGTTACGAAGAGTGCCGATTCGCCGTGCCGGCGACGCCCCGCGCCGTTTACGACAAGCGTCGCGAACACCATGCAGCACGCGCGCACGGCCGAAGGAGACGCGCCCGTAAAGGCAGCGTAGCCAACAAGCGTTATCGCCAATATCGCCCGCTGAAGACCACGTGAGCACCGAGTCTTTTGCAATGCGCCCTCGATTACAAACCCCACGATAGCCAAATGGCTGCCCGAGACGGCGATAAGATGCGCCGTCCCCGTCACCGAAAACCAATCGCCCGCCGGCTGGGCGCGCAGCTCGGCCGAACGACCGCAGGCGACACCGGCTATGAGCGCACGCGCCGGGTCGGTCGCAGGCGCAATGGACGCAAGCAGCCCATTTCGCAGCCGAAGCAGCGGCCCCGGAGAGCCCTCATCGACCGGCACAAGCCGAACGGCTTGAACCTTGCGCACCTCGCCTCGGAGCACGCGCGATCGTCCATATGCATCGTTCTCAAAACGTGAAACGCGACCGATAACACGCACGTGCGCCCCGACCTTGAGCTCGCGGTCACACGATAGGCGAACCGTTGCCAAGTTCTTACCGTCCGCGCGTGCCTCGCAGGTATAGGAATACACGTCGTCGTTTATGGATGGATCACCCTGCACGACAAACTCGAGGCTGCTTGCCGCTCGACCGTCGAGCGCCTTCGAGGCGCCTAGCGTGCCCACAGCCCACCACGCCGAGACGACCGCTCCCGCCACGAGACCGACGGACGCGGCATACAGCCACCACTTCCAAGGGGCAAGCCACGCACAAGATTGAGCCAGCACAACGAATACCGCCGCCGCAACGGGAATGGCCCATAGCAGCCCGACCGCCGACGCCTGCTCCCTCAGCAGCGCATCAGCGGCCACGTTGAGCACCAAGGCGCAGCTCATGCACATGCCGGCACACAGGGCCATCGTCCATGGCATCAGGGGCCGCGGAGGCATCACATGTTCGCGCTCGGTCGCACTCATACGCAGATGCAATCTTTGATTTTGGCAAGCTTCTTCTCGCCGATTCCCGACACACGCATCAGATCGTCAACCGAGGCAAAAGCACCGTTCTTTGTCCGCTCATCGATAATCGACCGGGCCATGGAGGGACCGATGCCCGAAAGCGTCTGTAGCTCTGCCGAGCTTGCCGTATTAATGTTTACTAGGCCTGTTGCGCTACTCACGCCCGATGACGCGGAAGCCCCACCATCAACATCGGCTTCCGCAATGGGCGCCTGCTGCTCCCCTTCCGTTGGAACGTGGATTTTTTGTCCATCGACGACCTTGGATGCCCGATTGAGCCCCGTAACGTCTGCCTCGGGCGCCAGCCCGCCGGCGGCATCAATCGCCTGAGCCACCCGCGCGCCGTCCTTGAGACGATATACACCGGGCGACACAACGGCGCCATCGACATCGACATAGACCTCTGCCGCGGCAGAAGCCTTAGTCGAAGAACCTTCGGATGTCTTTCCGCTCGAGGCATCACTGGATCCCGGCTCCACCAACGAGCCCGAACCGTCAGTGCGCTCAAACGACACGGCGCCGGCACCGCCGCCAAGGTTCGCCATCGCCAAGCCGCTCGACATCGCAATGACGACCAGTATCGCCATCACCACTGCCTTATGACCGAGCAGCTTGTCCGCCAAGCGGTCCATCTTTTTGACCCGTTCGTGTTGTTCGCGCTGCGCCATAGCAAAACCTCCCAACACCATCGTGTCAGGAAAGGAGCCCTGTAACAGCCACGCCCCAAAACCGGTTTTAGCGGTCAAACCAAAAGCCGACCAAAACCTTGCACAAATCCGTCCATTTATTCAGGCACACGTCAGCAAATGAACACTTAGCCACAAAATGCCCAGATAGCAAAAGACCGACGATGCAGACGCATCGTCGGTCTATGCACAAATTTACTCGTGATCTTGGTAAATCTCACGCGGAGCAAGCTCCGAATGTTTGCGTTTTAAGGTCTTAGGGGCCTTATACGTGTTGCTCTCAAAGTCGATGTACTCGGTCTGCTTGAGCAGGCGCTCGATCATCTCCTCATGATCAAACAGTTCCCAGGCCTCATGCACGGCATCGAGTTTAGCGTGCGTCTCGGGACGGCGCGGCATAAACAGCGTGCAGCAGTCGGGAGCGGCCTCAGTGGAGATATCGAACGTACCGATCTCCTCGGCGCGCGCGATGATCTCCTGCTTATCCGAACCGATGAGAGGGCGGAACACGGGGATCTTCACGGCCTCGTTGACGGCCATGATATTCTCAAGCGTTTGGGAGGCAACCTGCCCAAGCGATTCGCCCGTAACGATGGCCTTGGCACCCTCGATGTGCGCAATGCGCTCAGCAACCGAATACATAATGCGGCGATACATGATCACGCGCAGGTTGCTGGGACAGGTGACCGAAATCTCACGCTGGCAGTCGCCAAACGGCACTACGTACAGTCGACCGATCTGGACACCCGGCTCAAGCGCACGGATGATGTCCTGCACCAAATACTCGCTCGTATCGGGCGTCTGCGGACGACCGGAGAAATGTACCGGCACGCACACCGCGCCGCGACGCGCGAGCATCCAGGTCGCCACCGGAGAATCGATACCCGAAGAAAGCAGCGTCACGACCTTGCCGGCAGACCCCACCGGAAGACCACCCACGCCGCGCTCAGAGCGCGCATACACATAGACGCTACCCTGGACCACCAGCACGTGCACCATAGCGTCAGGATCGTGCATCTGGACCTTTTTATCGGGGAAGGCCTCACACAGCACCTCACCCACCTGACGATTGATGTCAATCGAGGTAAGCTCATAGTCAGTATTGGAGCGCTTGGCGTGCACCTTAAAAGAATCGAAGGAACCAAACTCGCGCAGCGCCTTCACGGCGGCGGCGCAGTACTCCTGCGAGTCGCGGTTGGTGTGATACGCCAAAGACACACGTGCAACGCCGGGAACGGTGCGAATGACACGCGCCGCCTCGTCGGCCTGATGCTCGTTAAAGGTCACGAGGATATAACCGGAAATTCGAGACACGGCATTCACGGAAAAGGCGGCCAAGGCCGCCTTGATGTTATCCATGAGGATATGCTCAAAATGTGCGCGGTTCTTACCCTTCAGTCCAACCTCGTGATAGTGGACCAGGCAGACGCGAGCCGCCATTTAGGCTTCAGCAACCTTGTGGCCGAGCGCCTTCTCGTAACGGGCCTCGTCGTAAGAGATGTCGCCGTCGACAATCTCGTCCATAGCCATCGAGATGGTATCGGCACCGGAAAGCCCGATGGTGATGTCATCGACATCCTGGACGGCAAGCACGCGATTGTGCTGGCCACGCAGCATGCTATTGATGTCGCAGGCGCGCTTGGAGGCAAGCGAAGCGAGCAGGAAGCGGTTGTGATCGGTCTTCTCCAGAAGATCGTCAATGCAAGGCTTTACAACGGACACGGACCTCAGATCCTTTCATGCATATCGAGAACGCGAACGAGCTCATCGGTCGCGCGGTCGAGATCGTCATTCACCACGACGTCGTCGTAGCGGTCGGCAAGGGCAAGCTCATCGGCGGCGTTTGCCATACGCAGCTCGATTGTCTCGGGCGTCTCGGTACCGCGACCGACCAGACGCTCGCGGAGTACCTCAAGCGAAGGCGGCTTGATAAAGATCAGCACGGCCTCGGGGAAACGCTCCTTCACCTGCAGGGCACCCTGGACATCGATCTCCAAAATCAGAGATGCGCCAGAGGCGAGCTTGGACTGGACCTCGCTCACCAACGTGCCGTAGCAGTTACCGTGGACCTCGGCCCACTCAACAAACTCACCGTTTGCCACGCGGCGGTCGAACTCCTCGCGCGTCAGAAAAAAGTAGTTGACGCCGTCGACCTCACCTTTGCGTGGTGCTCGCGTGGTAGCCGAAACCGTCAGGCCCAGATTCGAGCGGCGCTCGCGCACACGAGTGACGAGCGTACCCTTGCCTGCGCCTGACGGTCCAGAAATCACAAAGAGCTTGGAATCCTGAGCGCTCACTTATTTGGTCAGCTGCTCGAGGAGCTGCTCGCGCTGTCGGACGCCGAGGCCCTGGACGCGACGGGTAGCGGAGATACCGAGCTCCTCCATGATCTTGGCGGCCTTGGCCTTGCCATAACCAGGGAGAGACTCGATGAGGGTGGAAACCTTCATGCGGGAAGCGATGGGGTCATCGGAGTTGAGCACGGACTCGAGGGACTTCTCGCCCTTCTTGATCTGCTCGCGAAGCTCAGCGCGGGCGTGACGTGCGGCAGCAGCCTTCTCAAGAGCCTGCTTGCGCTGCTCATCGGTAAGCTGAGGGAGTGCCATTCGTACCTCCAAAAAGTTGGGTTATATCTGATTCAATAATTGGCATTTTAGCACGTAGAACGTACAAAATGCCCAATCGCGGCTCCATAGGTTAGACGATACCCGCAAAAAGTGCAATATACTGCGCCCAAAGTTAAGCCCCTGACCTGCGATTCCACACAAAGGATGGGAAAGTTTACGCAGGCACAGGGGCTATTTTGTGCTAATGAGACCCAAAAGTGGTGACTTAGGGGAATCTTTTAGGCGACGTTTTCGACCAGCTCGGCGACAATAGCGTCAAAGGCGGCAACCGGATCGTCGGCGCCGGTGATGGGACGGCCCACCACAATGTGGCTTGCGCCACGCTCGATAGCCTGGGAGGGCGTCGCCACGCGGGATTGATCGCCCAAGGCGGCGCCAACCGGACGCACGCCCGGAGTCACGATCAGCGCGTCGGGGCCGAGCAGCTCGCGCATGTCATGGGCCTCCATCGGCGAGCACACGATGCCGTCGATGCCGTTGGCCTGGGCAAGCTTTGCCAGGCGGGCAGCCTCCTCGGCCACGGGCGAGACGACGCCGATCTCGGCCAGCGAATCCTGATTCATGCTCGTGAGCACGGTGATGGCAACGAGCTTGGCGCGGTCCTCGCGCGCCTCCTCGGCACCCTCACGGCACGCAGCGAGCATAGCACCTGAGCCCAGACCGTGGACCGAAAGCAGGTCGGCGCCGGCAAGCGAGGCAGAACGGGCGGCACCGCGCACCTGATGCGGAATGTCATGGAACTTGAGATCGAGGAAGACCTTAAAGCCCAGGTCCTTGAACGTCTTGACGATCTCGGGACCCTCAGCGTAATAGAGCGTCATGCCAACCTTAAGCCAAGCGGCGTGACCAGAAAGCTCGTGGGCGAGCTCGAGCGCACGCTCACGGTCACAGTCGAGGGCGACGATAACGCGGTCGCGGGCATCGGTCTCTAGCATTCGAAAGCACCTACCAGCTCGTTGATGTCCTTCACGCCCTGGGACTCCGCCCAGGCCTCGAGCTCACGTGCGATCTTAATCGAAGCGCACGGATCGACGAAGTTGGCCATGCCGACCGACACGCAGGTGGCGCCGGCCAGGATAAACTCGGCCGCATCTTCGCCCGTCATGACGCCACCGACACCGTTGATGGGGATATCGACGGCCTGAGCGACCTCCCAGACCATGCGCACGGCGATGTGGTGGCACAGCGGGCCCGAAAGGCCGCCCTTGGGCTTGGCCACGCGGGACTTGCGGGTATGGACGTCGATGGCCATGCCCTGGATAGAGTTGATGACCGAAAGGCCGTCGGCGCCGGCGGCCTCGAGAGCCTTCGCAATCTCGGCGACGTTAACCGGAGCCATCTTTACGAACAGCGGCTTATCGGTCACCTTACGGCAGGCAGCCATAACGGCAGAGGCGCCCTCGGGCGAGGAGCCCATGGCGGCACCGCCGGCGGCGATATTGGGGCAGCTCACGTTGATCTCGTAGCCGGCAGCCCAGGGGCACAGCTCGACATACATCTCGAGCGCGCGGACAAACTCCTCGACGGAGTGACCGGCGACCTGGCAGATGACCTGGCAACCGTCCTTGGAGAGCTGCTCGAGCCACGGACCGGACTCACGGGCAAAGGCAGCCACGCCGGGGTTCTGAAGGCCCACGGAGTTGATCATGCCGCCCGGGATCTCAGCCATGCGGGGCGCGGGGTTGCCGGGCCAGGGCTCGGCAGCACAACCCTTGGTGGTGATGGCGCCCAGCTGGGAGACATCGAAGAAGTTCTGGAACTGCCAACCGTAGCCAAAGGTACCGGCTGCGGTGTTGATGGGGTTTTGCATCTTGACGCCGCCGAAATCGACGGCCATGTTCACAGTACCCACTAGAAGACCACCACCTTGGAAGCATCGAACACGGGGCCGCACATGCAGGCGCCCTTCATACCGTCGACCGTCTCGACATTGCAGGTGTTGCAGGCGCCAAAGCCACAGCTCATCATGCGCTCGAGCGACACCTCGCAGTACGCACCGGCCTCGGCGGCAGCGGCGGCGACCTTCTTCATCATGACGGCGGGACCGCAGCTGGCGACGTAGTCGTAGCCGCCCTCGCCGAGCAGCTCGGCGGCAGGATCGGTGCAAAAACCGTGCGTGCCGAGCGAGCCATCGTCGGTGCAAACGTCGACCGTATCGCACAGAGCGCGGAACTCATCGATACCCACAGCCTTGGACGCGGTGCCAAAGCCCAGGCACACGTCGACGGCCACACCCTGCTCGGCAAGCTTACCGGCAAGGCACAGCACGGGCGGAACACCGATGCCGCCCGCAACGAGCAGCGCTTTCCTGGTGCCCTCGGGCACAAGCCAGCCGCGTCCGCCGGGGCCCAGCAGATTAGAGGTGGAACCGGGGGCCATCTGCGACAGACGACGGGTGTCGTCGCCCACGACGGCGTACCACAGCTCGACGGTGCCGGCCTGGGCGTCGGCGCGATAGAAGCTCAGGGGCACGCGAAGCAGCGAGGACGCATCACCGGGCACGGCAATGTTCACAAACTGACCGGGCTTGAGCGCACTTGCAAGCTTGGGGGCCGAGATGACGAGCGAGAAGATGCCGTCGGCAATCTCCCGGTTCGAGACGACCTCAAAGTCGTGCATGCGTGCAGTGGAAGGTGTGGGCATAGACGCTCCAATCCCCCATGCGGTTGCATGGTCAAAACGAACAGAAAGCGCGGCACCGCAAGGGCACCGCGCACAAAAGCGATAAGGCTATGCTAGCAGATGCAGCCGTCGGCGAGCGTCTGCTTACCGCCGACAAACACATCGGTGGCACGACCGGTGAGCGTGCGGCCGGCAAAACCGGAGTTCTCGGCACGCGACTCGTATCCATCCTCGCCGACCGTCCAGGTGGCGGACGCGTCGAACACGGTCAGGTCGGCAACGGAGCCCGCCTTGACCTGAACCTGGTCGAGGCCCAGGATCTCACGCGGCTTGATGGCCATGAGCTCGACCATGCGGCCCATGCTCATCTTGCCCGTGTTGACCAGCTCGGTGAGTACGAGCGACAGCGAGGTCTCGAGGCCGATCATGCCAAAGGGCGCAAGCTCGAACTCGCGGGCCTTCTCCCACGGGGTGTGGGGAGCGTGATCGGTGACGATAGCGTCGACGGTACCGTCGATGACACCCTGACGGATAGCCTCGGCGTCCTCGTCGGTGCGCAGCGGCGGATTGACCTTAAGCGAGGTGTTGTAGGTCTCGTCCAGGTCGTTCTCGGTCAGGAACATGTGGTGCGGGGTGGCCTCGCAGGTAACCTGAACGCCAGCGGCCTTGCCGGCGCGCACGATCTCCAGGCCATGGGCGGTGGAGATGTGCTGGATGTGCAGCTTGGCACCGGTCAGCTTGGCGATCTCGATGTCGCGGGCGATCTGGAGCTCCTCGCCGGCAGCCGGCCAGCCCTCGAGAGCCAGACGGGTCGAGACCTTGCCCTCGTTGATCTGGCCGTGGCCGACCAGGTCCTCGTCCTGGCAGTGGCTCATAAAGACCTTGCCGAACATCTTGCCGTAGTCCATGCAGCGACGGAGCATGCCAGCGCCCTGCACGCCGCGACCGTCGTCGGTGAAGGCGACGGCGCCGTGGGCGACCATATCGCCCATCTCGGACATGGCCTCGCCCTTAAGACCGCGGGTCATGGCGCCCGACGGATAGACGCGGCAGTGACCGACCTCGGCAGCACGGGACTTGACGAACTCCACGACGGTGCCGTTATCGGTGACGGGATCGGTGTTGGGCATGGCGCACACGCCGGTAAAGCCGCCCTTGGCAGCAGCGCGGGTGCCGCTCTCGATGTCCTCTTTGACCTCGTAGCCGGGCTCGCGAAGGTGAACGTGCATATCCACCAGGCCGGGGATGAGGTACTTGCCGGAAAGGTCGCGGACCCCGGCTCCCTCGACGGCGAGATTCTCGCCGACCTCGGCGATCTTATCGCCGTCAATCAGGACGTCAACGACACCGTCAAGCTCGACGGACGGGTCGACGACGTGGGCATTCTTAAGAAGCAAGGCCATTATCGGCACCTCCAAGCAGCAGATACAGGATAGCCATACGCACGCAGATACCGGCGTAGACCTGCTCCAGGATGACGGAGCGTTGCGGGTGGTCGGCCATATAGGAGTCGAACTCGACGCCGCGGTTGATGGGGCCCGGGTGGCAGATGATCGCATCGGGCTTCATGAGCTTCTCGCGGTCCTTGGTCAGACCGAAGAGCTTGTGGTACTCGCGAATGGTCGGGAACGGGGCACCCTCGAGGCGCTCCTGCTGCACGCGCAGCATGTAGACGACGTCCAGCTCGGGCAGGACGGAATCGAGGTCGCTCGTCACGTGGTCACAGCCCAGGACCTCGGGCGCCGGCGGCAGCAGCGTGCCGGGGG
This sequence comes from uncultured Collinsella sp., assembly GCA_959021215.1. Lineage (GTDB taxonomy): Bacteria > Actinomycetota > Coriobacteriia > Coriobacteriales > Coriobacteriaceae > Collinsella. The sequence goes on from CAUEUQ010000006.1 coordinate 25,747, forward strand.
CGACGGCGTAGGTCTCGCAGCCCATGATCTTAAGGGCGGGGATTAGCGAGCCGCAGACACGGGAGTGCGCGATATCGCCGACGACGGCGACCTTCAGACCGTGGAAGTCGCCCTTGTGCTCCCAGATGGTGTACAGGTCGAGCAGGGCCTGCGTGGGATGGTTGTGCTTGCCGTCGCCGGCGCAGATGACGCTCGCGGGCGAGTTCTGCGTGACGATGTAGGGAGCACCGGCGTGCTTATCTCGCACGACGATGCAGTCGATCTTATAGGCGTTGAGGGTCTCGACGGTGTCGACGAGGCTCTCGCCCTTGACCGTGGAGGTCGAGGAGCCGCCAAAGTTGAGGCTGTCGGCCGAAAGACGCTTCTCGGCGAGCTCGAAGGAGCTGCGGGTGCGCGTCGAGGGCTCGTTGAACATGTTGACGATGGTCTTGCCCTTGAGCGTGGGGACCTTCTTGATCGCACGCTCGTTGACCTCGGAGAACGCCTTGGCGGTCTCGAGGATGAGCTTGATGTCCTCTTCGGAGTACTCGGTAATGTCGATCAGGTGCTTATGGTTGAACGCCACGGTACTACTCACCTCCCAGCGGCGCGGAGCCCACGTGGGAACCCGGCGCGACGTCGTTAATCTCGACAGCGGTGTGGCCGTCGACTTCCTTCATATATAGGTGCACGTTCTCCTCATGCGACGAGGGAACGTTCTTGCCGACAAAGTCCGGCGAGATGGGGAGCTCGCGGTGGCCGCGGTCAACGAGGACTGCCAGCTCGATGCGGCTCGGACGGCCCAGGTCCATGACGGCGTCGAGAGCGGCGCGAATGGTACGGCCCGTGTACAGGATGTCGTCCACCAGCACGACGCGCTTGCCGTCGACGCTAAAGGGAATGTTGGTGGCGTGGATCGCGGGAGCGAAATTGGTAGCGTAGTCATCGCGGTAGAAGCTGATGTCGAGGCTGCCGAGCGGTACGTCGACGCCCTCGATCTCCTTGATCTCCTCGGCGAGCTTCTTTGCCAGAAGGTCGCCGCGCGTGACGATGCCGACCAGAGCGAGGTCTTCACAGCCCTCGTTGCGCTCGAGAATCTCGTGCGCGATGCGGGTCATCGCTCGATTGACGGCGGTCTCGTCCATGATGACCGCCTTGGGGGAAGTCGTGCCCATCGATCTCCTTCCTCACATGTCTTGACTGCTGACACAGTCAAAAAAATAGATGCCCGACCGCTCAAAGCGGACCAGACACCCACAGGAAGGGCTGCTCTTTGGCAGCTATGTAATTCCATGTGGGTATCTCGTACCCCTTTAATGGTCAAGGGATAGTGTAGCCAACCTCGAGCTTAATTGCGAGCATAAATACAGGGCAATCCGTAAACGGAGCCCAATGCTCAATAAACCTATATATATTTGTGGGACGAGCTTGAAAACGCACGCACGAGCTGGCATAATCCCCTCTGCTGCACGCAAATCGGATCTACGTCCAGGGCCGTGGCGTGGGCACTATCGCCAAAAGAGGAATATCTCTGTGTAGATTGCGCACAGGGAACTGCTTCTGTGCTATAGTTCAGGCTTGTTTGTTAACGCGACATGTTCGTTTGTCGCCCAAGGAGGGTCAGTTATGTCCAAAGTTTGCGAAGTTTGCGGTAAGCACCCCGTTGCCGGTCGCTCCATCAGCCACTCTCACCGCGTCACCAACCGTAAGTTCCGCCCCAACATCCAGCGCGTCTACGTGGTCGTCGATGGTCACCGTCGCAAGATGAACGTTTGCTCCACCTGCCTCAAGTCCGGCAAGGTTGCGCGCTCCTAAATAAGGTCTTACCAACAAGTACCTCGGACTCTCCGGGTCAAAGACCTCGCGTTCACATAGAACTTACCAAAGGAGCCCTCCCCTACGGAGGGTTCCTTTTTGCACTCATTGGGGACAGACTTACATGAGTGCTTTCACGCATTGGGGACAGACATGAAGCACGCATGCGACGCACTGACTGGCTCCGGCCCCTGCCTCACGCAGCATCCTTCCAGCCTGCAGTTGCCTTGGTCACGCTTGTAGCGCCGATGCCGGTGATACGGGCAATTTGCTTGACCGTGAGATGCGCCCGCCTAAGCCTCAGCAGACACGCATCGCGTTCGGGGCGTGGCAGGGCTTTGAGCAGTGCAGGATCTATGCTCGGCAGAACTTCGCGCGCAACGGAAAGGGCCTCCTCATCGGGGATCCGCCGGCGTGGAAGAACCTCCATTGACCAGATGCGCCCGGCAACTTCCTCGAGATGCTCGCAATAGCAACGGGAGCCACCGACAATATCGAGCATAGGAGCCGCATCACAGATGTCAAAGGGATCATAGCCCAGCTGATACGCCTTATAGCTTGACCAGCGGTACGCATCGAGCGAGTCAAGCGCACCCTTCACGGGATTGAGATGAATATAGTCGAGCAGCTGCACCGCCTGCGTGTCCGACTCAACCGCGACCCGCGAATAGCGATTGTCAAACAGATGTCCCGTTCTCCCCGTTTTTCCATTGAAATACTTAGCATATGCCGTCAGCGCGCACTGCATTGCCTTTGAAAGGTTGTCAAATGGGTCATCAACCATCAAATGGAAGTGATTGTCCATAAGGCACCAAGCCAACACCGCCACTTCATGGCGCGCAAACCTGTCCGAGATATCCGATAAGAAACGATAACGGTCGGAGTCATCTTCAAAAATAATCTGTTTGGAGTTGCCGCGGTCAAAGACGTGGTAATAGCCGGTGATCGAAACGGGGCGGGCGCATCGGGGCATAATCTCTCCTTTCAAAACTGTTCAGGCAACACCTAAAAGGAGAGAAGCAACGCGAAATGCTGAGCCTGCAACCTATTTATATCCAATAAGCGGCAATAACAGGCCCAGAACGGCAAAATGGCAAAACGATGTCTGTCCCAAATGAGTGAAAGCACTCATGTAAGTCTGTCCCCAATAAGCGGGTAAGCGGGGAGACGCAGCAGGCAGATAGTTCTAGTTAAAACGCTTCATTTTATTGAAGCGTTTTAGTTTGTCTTTTACGGGAATCTGACCGTTCACCGAATTATTTCTTGCTATCATGCAAGGCGTAGGGTAAATCTCCGATCGCAAGGAGACACAAATGGTGAAAAAGTCACCGGAAAACACTACTCCCGCAATTGTGGACAACGTAGAGGCGCTTGAGGCCAAGCTCGCTCAGATGCGAGAGGCCCAGGCGCTTTTTGCTACGTACACGCAGGAGCAGGTCGACAAGATCTTCTATGAGGCCGCCATGGCCGCCAACAAGGCTCGTATCCCGTTGGCGAAGATGGCCATCGAGGAGACCGGCCGCGGCGTTCTTGAGGACAAGGTCATCAAGAACCACTACGCCGCAGAGTACATCTACAACGCTTACAAGAACACCAAGACCTGTGGTGTCCTGGAGCGCGACGAGGCTTACGGCATCACCAAGATCGCCGAGCCCATCGGCATCGTGGGCGCCGTCATCCCGACGACCAACCCCACCTCCACCGCGATCTTCAAGACGCTGATCTGCCTGAAGACCCGCAACGCCATCATCATCTCCCCGCACCCGGCTGCCGCCAAGTGCACCATCGCCGCCGCCAAGCTCGTGCTTGACGCCGCCGTCAAGGCCGGCGCCCCCGAGGGCATCATCGGCTGGGTCGATGTCCCCTCCATCGAGCTGACTAACATGGTCATGCGCGACGTCGACATCATCCTCGCCACCGGTGGCCCGGGCATGGTCAAGGCCGCTTACTCCTCGGGCAAGCCCGCCCTGGGCGTTGGCGCCGGTAACACCCCGGTCGTCATCGACGACACCGCCGACGTGCTGCTCGCCGTCAACTCCATCATCCACTCCAAGACCTTCGACAACGGCATGATCTGCGCTTCCGAGCAGTCCGTGACCGTAATCGACAGCATCTATGACCAGGTTAAGGCCGAGTTCCAGAAGCGCGGCTGCTACTTCGTCAAGCAGGGTGCCGAGATGGAGGCCCTGCGTGCCGCCATGTTCAAGAACGGCGCTCTCGATCACCGCATCCCCGGCATGGCTGCCGCCAAGATCGCCGAGCTCGCCGGCATCGAGGTTCCCGCCAAGACCAAGATCCTGATCGCCGAGGTCACCTCCACCGACCCCGCCAAGGAGGAGTTCTCCCACGAGAAGCTCTCCCCGGTCCTGGCCATGTACCACGCCAAGGACTTCCAGGAGGCCGTCGACAAGGCCGAGCACCTGGTGCTCGCCGGTGGCCCGGGCCACACCGCCTCTCTGTACGTGCACCCCGCTCAGGCCGAGAAGATCAGCCTGTTCGAGCACGTCATGAAGGCCTGCCGTATCGTCATCAACACCCCGTCCTCGCACGGCGGCATCGGTGACCTGTACAACTTTGGCATGAAGCCGTCTCTGACCCTGGGCTGCGGCTCCTGGGGCGGCAACTCCGTCTCCGAGAACGTTGGGGTGAAGCACTTGATCAACGTTAAGACTGTGGCCGAGCGCCGTGAGAACATGCTGTGGTTCCGCGCTCCCGAGAAGGTCTACTTCAAGAAGGGTTCCACGCCCGTCGCCCTCGACGAGCTTGGCAACGTCATGGGCAAGAAGCGCGCCTTCATCGTCACCGACCAGTTCCTCTTCAAGAATGGCAACACCCGCGCCATCGAGGCCAAGCTCGACGAGATGGGCATCGCCCACGACTGCTTCTACGACGTCGAGCCCGATCCGTCGCTGCAGTGCGCACGTCGCGGCGCCAAGCAGATGGCTCTCTTTGAGCCGGACGTCATCATCGCCGTCGGCGGTGGCTCCGCTATGGACGCCGGCAAGATCATGTGGATGATGTACGAGCACCCCGAGTGCAAGTTTGAGGACATGGCCATGGACTTCATGGACATCCGCAAGCGTATCTTCACCTTCCCCGAGATGGGCAAGAAGGCCTACTTCGTCGCCGTCCCGACCTCTTCGGGTACCGGCTCCGAGTGCACGCCGTTCGCCATCATCACCGACAAGGAGACCGGCATCAAGTGGCCGCTCGCCGACTACGCGCTGCTCCCCAACATGGCTATCGTCGACGCCGACAACTGCATGACCGCCCCGCGCGGCCTGACCGCTGCCTCCGGCATCGACGTCATGACCCACGCCATCGAGTCCTACGTCTCCATCATGGCTTCCGACTACACCAAGGGCCTCTCCGAGCGCGCTGCTAAGCTCGTCTTCGAGAACCTGCCCTCCAGCTTCACGAACGGCGCCAAGGACCCGCATGCCCGCGAGGAGATGCACAACGCCTCCTGCATGGCCGGTATGGCCTTCGCCAACGCCTTCCTGGGCCTCAACCACTCCATGGCTCACAAGCTCGGCGCTTTCCATCACCTGCCCCACGGCATCGCTAACGCCGTCATCCTGACCCGCGTCATGCGCTACAACGCCGCCGAGGCTCCCGTCAAGATGGGTACCTTCTCCCAGTATCCTTACCCCAACGCGCTGCACAACTACGCCGAGATGGCCAAGTACTGCGGTATCGAGGGCAAGGACGACAAGGAGGTCTTCGAGAACTTCATCACGAAGCTCGAGGAGCTCAAGGACTTCATCGGTGTCAAGAAGACCATCGCCGACTACGGTGTTGACGAGCAGTACTTCCTCGACACCCTCGACGAGATGACCGAGCAGGCATTCAACGACCAGTGCACCGGCGCTAACCCGCGCTACCCGCTCATGAGCGAGATCAAGGAGCTCTACCTGGACGCCTACTACGGCCGCGAGCCCCAGGACTACGCCGTCTGCTAGTTTTTAGCACGGTTTTTTGCGGCGGGGGTGCACGGGTGTTTCACACACCCCCGCCGTCGCTTCTATCGCATCGTTGAAAGGATGCAACCATGCTGCTACCCGATTCCAAGACCGAGCTCGTCCGCCGTGGCAACAAGGTCGTTTACGACCTGGGCGACAAGATCGTCAAGGTCTTTAACGAGACCAAGCCTGTCTCCGACGTGTTCAACGAGGCTTTGAATCTTGCCCGCATCAATGAGTGCGGCATCCGCAGCCCCAAGGCTCTTGAGGTTTCCCAGCTCGAGAACGCCAACGGCTGGGCGCTCGTGACCGAGAAGGTTCCGGGCACCACCCTTGCCGAGAAGATGACTGCCGAGCCTCAGCGCTTCGGTGAGTACCTCGAGATGTTCGTCGACCTCCAGATCGAGATCCACGGCTACACCTCCCCGCTGCTCAACCGTCAGCGCGACAAGTTCGCCCGCATGATCGACAGCCTTGATCAGCTCAATGCCACCACGCGTTACAACCTTCAGGAGCGTCTGGACGGTATGACCAAGGAGTTCAAGGTCTGCCACGGCGACTTCAACCCCTCCAACGTCATCGTCGGCGACGACGGCCAGCTCTATGTGTGCGACTGGGCACACGCTACCCAGGGCTCCCCTGCTGCCGACGTTGCCACCACCTACCTGCTCTTTGCCCTCAACAGCAAGGACCAGGCCGAGGCTTATCTGGAGCTCTACTGCGACCGCGCCGACATGCCCATGCAGGTCGTGCGTCAGTGGACGAGCATCGTCGCCGCTTCCGAGCTCGCTCGTAAGCGCAACGTGAACGATGAGTTCCTGAAGAACTGGATCGACGTCGTCGATTATCAGTAATATCTGAGCGATTTATTTCGCATCGGAGGCACAAAGGAAACCCCGCAGCTCGCATGGGCTGTGGGGTTTCCTTTTAGCGATTGAGTACGCCGACAAGATAAAAGGACGGCCCCGCATCTCCCCTATCTGGAGAAATGCGGGGCCGTCCCGTATATCGAACTACAAGCGAAATCGCCGATTAACGGCGTGCCGCCTTCACAAGCTCGGCGACCTTGGCGACGACCTCGTCGATCACCACGTCCTCGCGCTCACCCGTAGCACGGTCCTTGAGCTCGACGGTGCCGTTCTTGAGGCCACGCTTACCCAGAACGACCTGATACGGGAAGCCCATAAGGTCGTTGTCGGCAAATTTAAAGCCGGGACGCTCGTCACGGTCATCGACGACGACCTCGATACCCTCGGCGCACAGGCCATCAACGATCTGCTCGCAGACGGTAGCGCACTCCTCCTTCTTGGGATCGAGCGGAATCACCGCGACCTCGTACGGGGCAACGGAGACCGGCCAGACGATACCGTGCTCGTCGTTGTGCTGCTCCACGACGGCAGCGAGCGAGCGGGACACACCAACGCCGTAGCAGCCCATGATGAGCGGCTTCTCCTTGCCATCCTCGTCCATAAAGGTGGCACCCATGGCCTCGGAATACTTGGTGCCCAGCTGGAAGACCTGAGAGACCTCGATGCCGCGGGCAGCGGAGAGCGGCTTGCCGCAGTGCGGGCAGGGGTCGCCGGCGACAACGGTGACCAGATCGGCCCACTCATCGACGGTAAAGTCGCGCTCGGGGCAGGCACCGGTAAAGTGATAATCGACCTCGTTGGCACCGCAGGCCCACTGCTTGGAATCGCGCAGGCTCTCGTCGCACACCAGACGGATGCCCTCGGGCAGGTTGACCGGTCCGATAAAGCCCTTGTGCAGGCCGTTCGCTTGAAGCTCCTCGTCGGTCATCATGCGGTAGCCCTTGCCAAAGACATGCTCGGCCTTGCAGTCATTGAGCTCGTGGTCGCCCGGGACAATGGCCACGACCGGCTTACCCTCGGAGTCGATGAGTGCCAGCGACTTGCGCGTGCCGTTCTCGGGGAAGCCGAAGAACTTGGCAACGGCCTCGATGGTGCCCATACCCGGAGTCTCGACCTTGGTGAGCGTGCCATCGCCGGGGCCCTCGGTCACAACGACCTTGGTGCTTGCAGCCTCGTCATCGGCAGCAAAACCGCAATCGTCGCAGTAGACGAGCGAAGCCTCGCCGGCGTCGGCAAGAGCCATGTACTCGACGGAAGTGTCGCCGCCGATCTCGCCGGAGTCGGCGACAACGGGCAGAGCCTTGATGTAGCAGCGCTCGCAGATGTTAGCGTAGGCCTGCTTCATCTTGTCGTACTCCTCCTGCAGGCTCTCCTGCGTGGCGGAGAAGCTGTAGGCGTCCTTCATGATGAACTCGCGACCGCGCATCAGGCCAAAGCGGGGACGGAACTCGTCGCGGAACTTGTCCTGAATGTGATACAGGTTGACGGGCAGCTGCTTATAGGAGCGTAGCTCGTTGCGCACCAGGGCCGTGACGGTCTCCTCGTGCGTGGGGCCCAGGACGAACTCGCGACCATGACGGTCGTCAAAGCGCACAAGCTCCTTGCCATAGGCGTCGATGCGGCCGGACTCGCGCCACAACTCGGCGTCGACCATGATAGGCATCATAAGCTCCTGGGCGCCGGCAGCGTCCATCTCGTCGCGCACGATGTTCTCGATCTTACGGATCGAGCGCCAGGCAAGCGGCAGGTAGGAATACAGGCCGGCGGCCTCCTTGCGGATCATGCCGGCACGGAGCAGCAGGCGGTGACTGGCGAGCTCAGCGTCCGCCGGATCCTCTTTAAGCGTCGGCGCATAGAGCTTAGACATATACATTGCTCGGGTCATTTATTTCTCCTCAATAAGCTTGTCGACCTCTGCCATAAGCGCGTCGACAATTTGGTCCTCAGCTACTTTACCAATGATCTGGCCATGCGAAAAGAGCAGGCCCTGACCTCGTCCGCAGGCAACGCCCAAGTCGGCGTCAGAGGCCTCGCCGGGGCCATTAACGGCACATCCCATCACAGCGATCGAAAGCGGCGCGGAGTAGTTCTTAAGCCGCTCGGTAACCTCCTCGGCAATGGGAATAAGGTTAACCTGGCAGCGGGCGCATGTGGGGCACGAGACAATCTCGGGGCCACGGCGACGCAGGCCCAACGACTGCAGAATACCCCAGGCAACCGGCGGCTCCTCAACCGGATTGGCTGTGAGCGACACACGCATGGTGTCGCCAATGCCTTCGGAAAGCAAGATACCCAAGCCTACAGAGCTCTTGATGGTGCCCTGGAGCTTGGTCCCCGCCTCCGTCACGCCCAGGTGAAGCGGAACGTGGGGAATCTCACGCGACAGGGCTCGATAGGTATCAAGCGTCGTTTGCACGCTATGGGCCTTGGCCGAAAGCACAATGTTCGTAAAACCGCGGTCCTCAAAGTGCTTGACGAAGCGCTCGCTCGACATCACGAGCTTTTCGGGCTGCGTGAGGTCGTCGCGCTCGGCGATATCCTGCTCGAGCGAACCGGCATTGACGCCGATACGAATCGCGCACCCAGCGGCGCCCGCGGCATCGATCACGGCATCGACCTTAGCCCAATCGCCGATATTGCCGGGATTGATGCGAAGCTTGGCGGCACCAGCCTCGACGGCGCCGATGGCCAGCTTATGGTTAAAGTGAATATCGGCGACGATCGGCACCGGAGACTCGGCACAGATGGTGCGGAAACCCTCAAGCGCGGCCTCGGTGGGCACGCTCACACGCACGATATCGCAGCCAGCCTGCGCCAACGCGCACACTTGCGCAAGCGTTGCCTGGGCGTCAGCGGTATCGGTGCAGGTCATGGATTGGACCACCACCGGCGCGCCGCCACCGATCTGCACACCGCCCACATGCACGGGGCGCGTCAACTCGCGAGGCAAAGGATGGGATAAAGACAATCCAAACACTCCCCTACAGGATAAATCGAAGGACGTCGGAACGAAGCATATAGACAAACAGCAGCGCAAAGAGCGCGATGCCCACATAGCTCACAATCGTCTGGACCTTGAGCGGAAGCTCGCGGCCAGCAATCTTTTGAATGATCTCGATGACCAGCTTGCCGCCATCGAGTGGTGGGATGGGCAGCAGGTTCATAAAGCCAAGCGAGAACGAAATGAGTGCGGCAAACGAAAGGAACGTGGCAGGGCCGGCAGCAGCAGCCTGTGAAGACATAACGCTAATGCCCACAATCGAAGAAGACTGATCGAGAATCTCCATCGTATGCTGCGGCTGGAGCAGGCGGATCACGCCCTCCGCTGTCTGCACGACATAGGAGAACGAAAGGCGAGCCGACGTGATGGGGTCTAAACGGACCACCTGCGTAGAGGCATACACACCTAGGCGCTCGTCCTCTTTGAGCGCAACCGAGGTCGAATGCTGCTTGCCGTCGCGCTCATACTCAATGGCGATATCGTCCTTACCGGCGGCCTTGCCGATGGCATCGTAAACGTCCATCCAGGTAGAGCACGATACTCCGTCAACCGAAAGGATCGCGTCGCCGCCCTCGATACCCGCCTTGGCGGCAATAGACCCCTCGTCAACCTGACCAATCACGTTGGTATCCATCGGCACGGTGACACCCGCAATAGAGTAGATGCTCATAAGCAGCAAAAAGCCCGTCAGGATATTGACGAGAATGCCCGCGAGCAGCATAAAGGCGCGCTTGAGAAAACCCTGGCCCAGATAAGTGTGCGAGCGCTCTTGCGCCAAGAAATCAGCCTCGCCGCACGGCAGCTCCCACACATCGCCCTCGGTAGTCGCATGCTCTCGATCGAAACGGCGGCCGTCAAAGGTGGTGTAACCCGCCGCGTCTCGCGGCAGCGTCTGATACTTGGTGGGATAGTAGCTCGGCGAGGGCTTCTCCCCTTCCTCATACCAAGGCGCGATAGAGCCCCAACCCAAGAGCAAGGCGCATGCCTCGAGCACATCCTCCTCGGAAAGCTCGAGCTCGACAGCAAGGTCGGCCACGGTCACGCGACCATGACGATAGATAGCCGCGAGCACGCGATCGGCGCAGGAGACGTCGGTCGGATCCATACCGCAGATGGCAGCGTAGCCACCCAGCAGCAGCGGGGTCACGCCAAACTTGGTTCCAATGCGACGTGACGTGTAATGGATGTCAAAGCGACACGGCAGGCCCAAAAAGAACTCGGTCACACGGACGCCGCAGGCACGCGCCGCCAAAAAGTGGCCGCCCTCATGCAAAAACACGAGGATGGAAAGCATCAGCAGGCCCCAAAAGACCGATGAGAGAACGCTCAGAACAGTATCCATAAAACGAAAAAGCAATCCTTATGGGTTAGGAACGGGTTGCGGCGAGCACCTGCGCAGCCTTTTCACGCGCCCACGCATCGATGTCGCGAAGCTGCTCAAACGAATCGACTGCCTGCATATCGTGGGAATCCATGCAGGATTCCACAATGCGATCGATATCGGTAAAGCTGCAGCCATCGTGCAGGAAGGCATCGACGGCGACCTCGTTGGCGGCATTGAGCACGCACGGCATGGTGCCACCCGTCTTGCCGGCACGTTCGGCCAGTGCCAGACAGCGGAAGGTATCCATGTCGGCAGCATCAAACGTGAGCTGCCCCAGCTCGCGGAAATCGATACGAGCCGCCGGAGTATCCCAACGCTCGGGATACGAGAACGCGAACTGGATGGGAATACGCATGTCGGAAGCACCGAGATGCGCCATCACGGAGCCGTCGGCGAACTCGACCATAGAGTGAATCTTGGACTGACGCTGCACGACCACGTTAATGAAATCGAGGTCGCAGTTAAACAGATGCATGGCCTCAATGCGCTCCAGGCCCTTGTTCATGAGGGTGGCGGAGTCGATGGTGATCTTGGCACCCATGGCCCACGTGGGATGTGCGAGGGCATCGGCACACGTCACGCGGTCGAGCTCGTCGCGGGTGCGGCCAAAGAACGGACCGCCCGAGCAGGTAAGCCAAATACAATGAGCCTCGCGTGGATTCTCCCCCAGATAGCACTGGTAGATGGCGGAGTGCTCAGAGTCGACTGGAATAAGCTGGCCCGGTTGCGCCAACGGCATAAGCAAGTCGCCACCGACGACGAGGGACTCCTTGTTGGCAAGGGCAAGACGCTTATTCGAGGTCAAGGCCGCATGGCTCGCCTCGAGACCGGCGGCGCCCACAATAGCAACGAGCACGCAGTCGACATCGTCGCGACACGCGAGCTCGCAAACCGCCTGCGCGCCAACGCCGAGCTTCGTTCCCTCGGGCAACTCCTGCAGCACGGTGTCATCGCCATGAGCGACATCGGCCACGGCAACCGCCGGAACCGAGAACTCGCGGGCAGCGGCAACGAGCTCGGAGGTACTGGAGTTAACGGACAGCGCCGTCACCTGCAGGCGATCGCCATGCTGGCGGCACACATCGAGCGCCTGGGTGCCGATAGAGCCCGTACAACCCAGGATGGCAACACGGAGACGTCCATCGGGGCCATACGTCGTCTGGAAGGACATTACAGCACGCCTCCGATCATCAAAAGCAGCTGCGCGGTAATGCAGCCAAAGATAAGCGAATCGCTACGATCGAGCATGCCGCCGTGGCCCGGGATAAGGTTGCCGGAATCCTTGACGCCCACACCGCGCTTGATGCGCGACTCGATGAGGTCGCCGATAACGCCCAGGACGGACACGACCACGCCGCACACCAGCGCATAGGGCAGGCTGAGTTTGTAGAAATGCGTCGCCCACAGGATGAGCCAAATCAAAACCGAGCCCAGGATGCCGCCGACAAACCCCTCCCAGCTCTTTTTGGGAGAGATCTTGGGAACCATCTTGTGTTTACCGATACGGCTGCCCACGATGTAGGCAAACGAATCGGAGACCCAAAGGGACGCACAAACGCCCACCGAAAGCAGGGCGCCGGCAAAACCGGGCACGGCATCGCGCAGCAGCACGATAGCCGACAGCATAAAGCCAGTGTAGATGGGACCCATGAGCGTCACGGCCACATCAGAGATGCGGGTACGCGGCGACCAGACATACCAAATGCCCACAGCGAGCATCAGGGCAAAAAGCAGGGCATTCAGCAACATCGAATCGCCCAACGCCGACAGCGGAAAGAGTACGGCGGCAGCGATACCCATGCGCTCGTTAGCCATCTTGCCATCGAGCCTCGTCATACGGAAAAACTCATAGCAGCACAGACCGCTCATGACAGAAACAAAGATGGCCGTGGGCACGATACCCAAAACCAAGCACAAGATAAAGACAACGGCGTAGACGATACCGGCAGCGGCACGGGTAATAAAGCCCGCCAGCCACGAACCGGTGCCGCTCTTCGCTGCAGGCGCTCCCGCAGTGGCAGCTTTGCGCGCAGGCGTCTTGGGAGAAGATGCCTTGGGACGATCGGACACGATTAAGCCTCCTCGGTCTTGCTCAGTCCACCAAACCTACGGTCACGGCCCTGATAGGCCAAAATGGCGTCGACAAGGCCCCAACGATCAAAGTCGGGCCAATAGGTATCGGTGACGTAGAACTCGGAATAAGCCACCTGCCACAGCAGATAGTTCGAAAGGCGCAGCTCACCAGAGGTGCGAATCACAAGCTCAGGATCGGGAAGGCCGGCGGTATAGAGGTGGGAGGCCACCATGTCGTCATCAATTGCGCCAGGATCGATCTTACCGGCAGCAGCGTCGAGTGCGATCTGACGGACAGCGCGGGTAATCTCGGAACGCGCGCCGTAGTTGACAGCAAGCGCCAGCGTCATACCGGTGTGATCGGCGCACTCGGCAAGACCGCGTTCAAAAACGTCGCGGGTCTTCTTGGGCAGCGCGGAAATGTCACCCAAAAAGACAACGCGCACGTTTTCGCGCTTCAGAAGCGGCAGCTCGTCGATAAACGTCTTGGCAAACAGGTGCATCAAGACGTTGACCTCGTGCTGCGGACGGTTCCAGTTTTCGGTAGAAAACGCATAGGCCGAAAGCACGTCGACGCCCAGACGCACGCAGGCGGTAATAATCTCGCGAAGGGAGACGATACCCGCCTTGTGGCCCTCAGTGCGCGCAAGACCGCGCGACGTAGCCCAACGACCGTTGCCGTCCATGATGCACGAGATATGGTGCGGAATGTTATTGAGGTCAAGGTCGGAAAAACCGACGCCCGCAGGGGCGTCGGCAAAGTACTCGACCAGTTTATGCTCGTCGTATTGCACCTTAGATCTCCATGACCTCGGCTTCTTTTTCCTTCAGAAGCTCCTCGACCTTGGCGACATACTCATCGGTGTGCTTCTGGACCTTGGCCTGCTCGCGACGGACATCGTCCTCAGTGAGCTCCTCATCGCGCTCGAGCTTGTTGTTGAAGTCGCGACGGATGTTACGGATAGACACCTTGGCCTGCTCAGCGTACTCGCGGCACTCCTTGACGAGCTCGCGACGGCGCTCCTCGGTGGGAGCCGGGAACGGCAGACGAACGACGGTGCCATCGGAGTTGGGGGTAATACCCAGATCGGAAGCGCCGATGGCCTTGACGATAGCGTTGATGAGTGCCTTGTCCCACGGCTCGATGAGCAGCATGTGGGCCTCGGGGGTCTTGACGGCGGCAACCTGCGTGACCGGCGTGGGAACACCGTAATAATCGACGGTGATGTCGGACAGAATGTTGGCATTGGCGCGGCCGGTACGAACCTTGGAGAAGTTATGCTTGAGGGACTCGAGCGACTTGTCCATGTGGGCGGTGATGTTCTCTGCCATGCTTAATCCTCCTGATAGACGAGCGTGCCGACGGGCTCACCCGAAAGCGCGCGCTTGACGGTGTCCTCGCCATCGATGTTGAGGACCAAAATCGGCATACGGTTATCCTGGCACAGAGCCGTAGCCGTGGAATCCATAACCTGCAGACCGCGGACGAGAACCTCGTGATAGGTAATCTTGTCAAAACGGACGGCGTCGGCGCACTTGACGGGATCCTTGTCGTAGATGCCGTCAACCTTGGTGGCTTTAATCAGAATCTCGGCGCCGATCTCGCACGCACGAAGAGCCGCGGCGGTGTCGGTCGTAAAGTACGGATTGCCCGAACCGGCGGCAAAGATAACGACGTTGCCCTTGGAAAGGTGGTTGATGGCGCGACGGCGAATATAGGGCTCGCAGATCTCGTTCATCTGGATAGCGCTCATAACGCGGCAGGGAACATCGTTGTGCTCGAAGGCATCCTGCAGGGCGAGCGCGTTCATAACGGTTGCCAGCATGCCCATGTAGTCGGCCTGAGCACGCTCCATGCCACCGGCAGCGCCGGCCATGCCGCGGAAAATATTGCCGCCGCCGACAACGACGCCGACCTCATGGCCAACGGCGAGCAACTCCTTGACCTGCTTGGCAAGATGGTCGGTAACCTTGGGGTCGATGCCATACTGGCCGTCGCCCATCAGTGCTTCGCCGGAAAGCTTAAGAAGCACGCGTTTATATCGGATGTCGGACAAAGCGATCCTCCTTTAGATTGAACTCTCAACATTCTATCAAAGGCTCTAAGAAGAGCCATGAAAAAGCAGGCTGTGAGTAAAACCCACAGCCTGCTCATTACCAGCTACAAGAGCTTATTTACTCGCCACGGACCAGACGGTCAAAGGCAACGACGGTAATGGTGTCGCCGAGTTCCTTGGAGACCTGCTCAGCGTACTTCTTGATGGTGAGGGAGCTGTCCTTGATGAACTCCTGCTCGGTGAGCACGGACTGCTTGTAGAACTTCTCCAGACGGCCGACAGCCATCTTCTCCTGGATAGCCTCGGGCTTACCGGACTCGGCAGCCTGAGCCATGTAGATCTGCTTCTCGTGCTCGACGGTCTCGGCCGGAACCTGATCGCGGGTAGCACAGATCGGGGCGACGGCGGCAACCTGAAGGGCAACGTCGTGAGCGAAGGTCTTGAAGGACTCAGCCTGAGCGGTCTCGGCCTTCTCGAAGGCGAACTCGACGAGGACGCCGATCTTACCACCCATGTGGATGTAAGAAGCGAGCGCGCCGTTCTCGGCCTTGCGAGCAGCGAAGCGGGAGATCTTCATGTTCTCGCCCATGATGTGAATCATCTCGGTGAGCTCGGAGGAAACGGTCTCCTCGCCCATCGGCTTCTCGAGCAGAGCGTCGACGTCAGCAGGCTCGGTGGTGGCGACAACCTCGGCGACCTTGGAAGCAAAGCCGGTGAACTTGGCGTTGGAGCCAACGAAGTCGGTCTCGCAGGAGAGCTCGAGCAGAGCGCCGGTCTTGCCATCCTCGGAGACGAACGCGGCGACAGCGCCCTCGTTGGTCTCACGGCCAGCCTTCTTGGCAGCCTTGGCAAGGCCGTTCTTACGCAGAACGTCGACAGCGGCGTCCATGTCGCCGTCAGCCTCGACGAGAGCCTTCTTGCACTCCATCATCGGGGAGTCGGTCATCTCGCGGAGCTGCTTGACCATAGCGGCGGTAATCTGGGCCATTGTGGTTCCTTTCAAAGAGATGAAAAAGAATTAACTAAGACTGATTTACTCGGCCTTGGGCTCAGCGGCCATCTCGGCCTCGGAGACCTGCTCCTTGCCGGAGCCAGCGAGGCAGGCGTCAGCCATGAGCTCGCACATAAGGGTGACAGCGGAGATAGCGTCATCGTTGCAGGGGATGCCGTACTCGACCTCGTCGGGATCGGAGTTGGTGTCGATCAGAGCGACGACGGGGATGTTCAGGCGCTGAGCCTCCTTGATGGCGTTCTCCTCGCGCTTGGTGTCGATGACGAAGAGAGCCTGGGGCAGACCCTTCATGTCGCGGGCGCCGCCGAGGTTGGTCTGGAGCTTGGTGAGCTCCTTGCCGAGCACAGCCTGCTCCTTCTTGGGCAGAACAGCCATGCGGCCGTCCTCGACCATGGCCTCGAGCTCCTCCATGCGGTTGATGCGGGAGCGGATGGTGACGAAGTTGGTCAGCATACCGCCGAGCCAACGCTGGTTGATGTAAGGCATGTTGGCGCGCTCAGCAGCGTTCTTGACGGCCTCCTGAGCCTGCTTCTTGGTGCCGACGAACAGCACGTTGCCACCCTTGGCGACGTTCTTGACGAAGGTGTAGGCCTGGTCGGCGTCGAGGATGGTCTGCTTGAGGTCAAGGATATAGATGCCGTTGCGCTCACCGAAGATGAACGGCTTCATCTTGGGGTTCCAGCGACGGGTCTGGTGACCGAAGTGGCAGCCGGCCTCGAGCAGGGTGCGGATATTAATCTTGGTAGCCATGTTAAACCTCCTGTGGTTTGCCTCCGCGCGGGGTCATCCTCCAAAACCAACCCGGACATGTGCTACCAAAGCCCGGGCACCACGGTATGAAGTAGCCGCGCGTGCGTGATAAAAACATGTTGCCGTGAAGCAACCCGATGAATGATAGCAGGAATGCTTCTTCCTGCCAACCCGCAATCAAAACCACACACCTGAGTGCGGCGCGGGACGTCCCAGCCACTATTCGCCGCGGGGATGGGCTTGAGCCACGGCACGTTTGAGCCGATCGGGTGTGAGATGTGTGTAAATCTGCGTCGTGGACAGGCTCGCATGGCCCAGCAGCTCTTGAACCGAGCGCAGGTCCGCACCGCCCTCGAGCAAGTCGGTCGCAAAGGTATGGCGCATCGCATGCGGGGCGATGTCGGCCGGAATGCCGGCGAGCGTCGCCAGCGTATGGAACCGCCGCCTGAGCATGGCGGCACTCATGCGATTGCCGCGCACCGATATAAGCAGCGGATGCGGCCCGGTGGCGGGGTCACGGCGCTTTGCCTGAGCGAGCAACACCGGCCTCCCCTCCTCGATATAGAGACGCGTCACCTCGAGCGCACGACGATACAGGGGGACGATACGTTCTTTGCTCCCCTTGCCCCACAGGCGCAGCGTGCGCTCGGACCATGAGATGGATTCCACATTGAGCGCCGCAAGCTCTGAGATGCGGGCACCCGAGGCATAGAGCAACTCGAGCATCGCCGCATCGCGCAGTCCCGCGGGTGTTGAGGTATCGGGGGCTTTGAGGAGTGCCTCCACCTGTTGAGTCGTAAGGACGCCCGGCAGGTCGCGCGGCAGCTTGGGCGATGCGATCGCCGAGACCGCATCGCCCTCGACAATCCCCTCGACAGCCATCCACCGATAGAGTGAGCGAATGGCAGACAGGTGTGTCGCAAGGGTCCGAGCCGCCACCTGGCCACGCGACAGTTCGGCCAAATAGGAACGAACGGTCCGTACGTCGGCGGCGCGAGCGTCGATGCCCTCGCGTTTGCACCAGGCAGCAAAGCGCTCCAGCCTCGAGCCATAGGCCGTCACCGTGTTGGGAGAAAGTCCCTCGACGCGTGCGATATAGGCGATAAACGAGTCGACGGTGTCGTACAGGTCAAAGGCTATGACCGGTCGCCTCCAAACAGATCGGGGCGAGTAGCCAGATAGGCGTCAAGGGCCTCGAGCGCACGGTCCGCATAGGCCTGGTAGCGGTCGCGCTTGCTGCGGCGCTTACCATCCTCGAGTGGCGGCACCAGGCCAAAGTTGACATGCATGGGCTGATAGCCCACGGTGGCAGGATCGGTCGCATAGCCCACGAGCGCACCCAGGGCGCCCACGCGGGGCAACTCGACGCCCGCGGCACCGATAGCCTCGGCATAGGTGTTGAGCGCCGCGAGCAGACCTGTCGCCACGGCTTCCATGTACCCCTCGGTGCCGGTGATCTGACCGGCCAGGCGCACGCCGGTACCGGGCACGGCAAAGGTGCCATCGAGCACGTGTGGAGCGTCGACAAAGGTATTGCGGTGCATGACACCGTAGCGGAAGAACTCAGCGTTCTCCAGGCCCGGCACCATATGGAAGACGCGCTTCTGCTCGCCAAAGGTCAAGTTGGTCTGGAAGCCCACCAGGTTATAGGCGGTCTTCTCCTTGTTCTCGGCACGCAGCTGAATCGCTGCCCAGGGGCGACGTCCGGTACGCGGGTCGGTGAGGCCAACGGGCTTCATGGCGCCAAAGCGAATAGCGTCCTTGCCGGTGCGTGCAACCTCCTCGGCAGGCTGGCAGGCCTGGAACAGATCGCCGCCCTCAAAGTCTTTGAGCACCACGCGGTCGGCCGTGGTAAGCGCCTCGATAAAGGCCTCGTACTCCTCCTTGTTGAGCGGAGCGTTGAGATAGTCGCCGCTCCCCTGCTCCTCGTAGCGCGACTGCGAGAACAGCACGTCCATATCGAGCGTGGAGGCATCGACGATCGGCGCCGCGGCATCGAAGAACGCAAGGGCGTCGCCACCGACGAGCTTCATGACCTCTTCGCTCAGCGCCGGCGAGCACAAGGGGCCGGCGGCAATGACCACGTGACCCTCGGGAATCTGCGTGACCTCGCCGTGAATGATCTCGATATTGGGACGGGCGGCAACCTCGGCCTCGACAAGCTCGGAAAACTTGACGCGGTCGACCGCCAAGGCACCACCGGCGGGAACAGCGGCGCGATGGGCGCAATCGAGCAGGACTGAACCCATGCGCTCAAGCTCGGCCTTCAGCAAACCAGCCGCAGAATCCGGACGGGTCGACTTAAACGAATTGGAGCAGACGAGCTCTGCCAGGTGATCGGTATGGTGGGCCGGGGAGCTCACCTGGGGGCGCATCTCGCACAGCTTTACGGCAAACCCGCGGTCTGCCAGCTGGATCGCGCACTCCGAACCCGCCAGACCGCCACCGATAACCGTCACCTGATCGAACTGCATCTGCAAACACCTTTCTAATTGACACGTTTTCCATTGTGACCGAAGGGCGTCTGGGCGTGAAGGGCAAACTTGGAGGGCGCATACCTTCCATCCATCATGCGCTCGATAAGGCCCTCGAGTTCAAGCGAACCCAAGAGTTTGAGTACGCCGACAGCATCGAGTGAGACGAGCGCCGCGATGTCGTCGACCTTGAGCGGAGAGGCGATGAGCGCATGCATCACGGTCTGCTGTGTTGGATTCAGGTCGGCAATGCCGGGAGCATCGGGGCGCGAGTAGCGCAGGGTGCCGTATATGCGAGAGATAGCCATCTCGATGGACTCCTCGTCGACAATGCAGCAGGCACCGTTCGCAATGAGGTAATTCGTGCCACGCGACTCGGGCGATAGGATCGACCCCGGCACGGCAAGAAGTTCGCGCCCCAAATCCATAGCAGCCTCAGCTGTAGAAAACGTCCCGGAAGGCATACCCGCCTCGGATACAAAGAGGGCTTGCGACAGGGCCGCGATCACGCGATTGCGGCGCGGAAAGGCAAACTTGCGCGGACCCATGCCCCACGGAGAGATCGACACGACCGCGCCGCCCGTATCGAGCGTGCGCGTAATAAGCCCCGCGCTCGAACGCGGGTAGACCACGTCGGCGCCCGTCCCCAGCACCACGACGTGTTTGCCGCCGGCGTTGACCGCAGCCCAACCCGAGGCCTGGTCACAACCAACCGCGCCGCCCGAAACTACCGTCACTCCCGCCTCGACCGCAACCTTTGCCGCAAGCTCTGCCACGGCAAGACCATACGGCGAGGCCTTGCGCGCGCCGATGATGGAGAGCGCGGGTGTCGAAAGCACCTCGGGATTGCCGCGCACATAAAGCGTCTGGGGTACATCAGAAAGCTCCAAAACGGTCTCGGGATACAACGCATCACCTGGATGCAGCTCAAAGGTCCCCTCGGCCATCATTGGTCCCTCCTTCCCTGGTACATCGCCGCCTCGAGCACGTGATCCTGCGTCACTTGCTCGCTCTCGGCGACGTCTGCAATCGTGCGCGCAATGCGAACCAAGCGCACGATGCCACGCCCTGTGAGATGCGTGCGCTTCGACAGGCCGAGTACGCATTTCTCGGCAGCATCATCGAGCTCAAAGGTCGAAACGACGCCGTCAATGGACCGCGTCTCGTCATCCTCGGCCTCGGCATCCGCATCGTCCATACGGGATTCGCGCCAAGCGCGAAAGGCGCGACCGCGCACAACGTAGTCACGTAACTCAGCCGACGACATACCCTCCGCACCCTCGATAATCACTTGGGGGTCGGGACGGGTCACATCGATCATCATGTCGATACGGTCGGCCAAAGGACCGCGCAGTTTAGACCGATAGCGCTCGACCATCGCCGCCGAGCAGCGACACGGCACCTCACGGTCGCCCAAAAAGCCGCAGGGGCAGGGATTGCTCGCAGCCAGCAGCTGAAAGCGCGACGGGAAGGTAAAGGCCCCGTCGACGCGTACGATCCTCACGTAGCCGCGCTCGATGGGCTGACGCAGCGTCTGCAGCACGCCAGTGGGAAACTCGGCAAGCTCGTCCAAAAAGAGCACGCCGCCATGAGCAAGGCTGATCTCACCCGGGTGCACCGGGCGCCCGCCGCCGATAAGGCCTGCGGTCGAAATACTGTGGTGGGGACTGCGGAAGGGGCGGTGCCCCGCCAACAAGCCATCAATGTTCTCACCCAAAACCGAATGGATGCACAGTGCCTCCTGCTGATCCTCAACGGAAAGCTCGGGCAGGATGCCGGTCATACGGCGTGCGAGCATCGTCTTGCCCGATCCCGGAGACCCGATCATGAGCAAGCCGAGTTCTCCTGCCGCCGCAAGCGCCATGCCGCGTTTAGCGACTTCCTGCCCCAGCACGTCTGCATAGTCGAGCTCGGGCTCAAAAATAGCCTCCACACCCTCGGAATCCAGATAATGCCGCGCGGCATCGCCCATGCCGCGAGCAAGCTGAGACAGATGGTCGATAAATCCGCAATCCACGCCCGCGAGCGGCACATGCTGGTCGGACCTGCCGGCGATAAAAGACAGCCCCATATCACGCGCCAATAGCTGAAACGCCACCTCGCCCTTGACAGGAAGCACCGTACCGTCCAAGCCAAGCTCACCAGCGATAAGACAACGATCGAGGTTGTCGCGGGGAATCTGGCCATCGGCCGCCAATACCGCGATGGCGATGGGCAGATCAAAGCCGCTACCGGTCTTGCGAATATCGCCGGGCGCCAGATTGACCGTAATGCCCGAGCGCGGGATCTCGAACCCGGCGGAGCGCATCGCGCAGCGAATACGACCGCGTGACTCCATCACCTCCATACTCGGAATACCGAGCATCTGAATGCCCGGAACGCCACCGGCAAGCGAGACCTCGACCGTGACGTGAATCGCCTCGACGCCACGGATGCAGGCCGCGTGAACGGCAAACGTCTCGAACGCCATCACGACACCTGCCAATCGAACGCGTTGTACTGATGCTCGATCTCGGCAATATGCCCGCCTCGAATGGTGACACCCACGGCATCGAAGCGGATCGCCTTGAGCGGATAATGCTCCATGAGATAGCAACTTGCGATGCGGCGGTAGCGGCGTTGCTTTTGGGCGTCCACGGCCTCCTCGGGAAAGACCCGCGTGGTGCAATCCAGCGAAACGCGTCTGGTCTTGACCTCGGCCATCACCACGACATCGTCGAGCTCATCGAGCAGCACCAGATCGGCCTCGCCCTCGGTGCAACGATAACCCTGCTCCAGCAAGGTGTAGCCGCGCTCGTTAAAGTAGTCGATGGTGATCAGCTCGCCCAGCATACCCAGCTCGCGGGGACTGAGTCCCTTGATAAACTCGGGCGTCATCGCCCCGCAGTCGAGCTCGCCGTTTTCCCAACGCTCCTTGAGCTGCTGCGTCTTGCTCTTTTTGCTTGCGGCACTCATGGGGTCTCCTTTCCCGCACACTGCATTGCCCCGATGATGAGGGCACCTTTCATGCGGGTAAGTACCGGAAGCAAACCAAAAGCTGACCAAATGCCGACAAAAAACGGGCCGTACGCAGCAATGCTGTTGCATACGGCCCGCTACCAGCAGGTTTATAAAACCCCAGAGGTCCCTGTCTCCACAATTGACCTAGAAAAGGCGCTCAGTCTGCAGAAAGTTTCCGCAAAAGCTCACGCGGTGCAGCGGACAAAGTCCATGTTTGCGAATGGCCTCGATGTGCTCGGGGCTCGCATAGCCCTTCGACTCGGCCAGATGGTACTCGGGGTACTCGGCGTCGTACTCGACCATCATCTCGTCACGCGTGACCTTGGCCATGATAGACGCCGCAGCGATGCAGGCGATCTTGGCATCGCCCTTCACCACGTCGCGCTCGTTGGGAACGGCGCCCAAGGGATTGCCATCCATGAGGACGCAGTCGGGCTCAAGTCCCGTATCGGCCACGGCGCCCGCGACGGCGGTACGGATAGCACGGGCCATGCCCATCTCATCGATATCCTTCGGCGCGATATGACAAAAACCGATCGCCTTCGCCACCTCGGCAATCTTCACAGAGAGCAACTCGCGGCGCGCGGGCGTAAGCTTTTTGGAATCGTTGATACCCCAGACGCGCGGCTCCATTGGAAGACAGACGGCGCATACCGTCAAAGGACCGGCCACCGATCCGCGACCCACCTCGTCGACACCAACGACCACCCCATCGCCGCCAAGCTCATGCATAAGCTCGTACATGTCATTGACGCGCTCGCGCTCGGCAAGTTCCTTGGCATGGCGCTTAAGAGCACGCTCGCAAGCCTTGATCACCTGCTGGCGCGGGTCCTCGCGATAATGCTCCACGAGGGCGGGGATCTCCTCAAACGTTGCGCTCGCCAGCTCTCCGGCAACCTGCGATGCCGAAACCGAGCTCGTCATGTTGGCCATACCAGGCCCTCCTTGCATGCAAATCAGATAAAAAGAAGGGCCACCCGAAGGTGACCCTTGTGTCCAAACGAGTGGACAGACGCTGCGATCTTCTTAGCGCTTCTCGGGGATGCGAGCAGCCTTGCCCACCTTGTCGCGGAGGTAGTACAGCTTGGCGCGACGGACGCGACCATGACGAACGACCTCGAGCTTGGCGATCTTGGGGCTGTGAAGCGGGAAGGTACGCTCAACACCGACACCGAAGGACATCTTGCGGACGGTGAAGGTCTCGCGGGCACCGGCGCCGGCCATGCGGATGACGTCGCCCTGGAAGACCTGGATGCGCTCGCGGTCGCCTTCCTTAATGCGGTAGTGAACCTTGACGTTGTCGGCGACGCGAACCTGAGGAATGTCCTCGCGGATCTGCTGACGCTCGATTGCGCGGATGTAATCCATGTGCAATTCCTTACTCTTCTAGAGGTGCCGTACCACCTTGGCCGGC
>CAUEUQ010000007.1:0-47289 GCA_959021215.1 uncultured Collinsella sp.
CAGGCCCGATTTTGCCTCTTGACAATGTCCTGCTCATATTAAAAGGAACGTCCCCGAAGGCCGGCATATTGGGACAGTCCTTGTCAGCCCGGCCGGCGGGCCGGCGAATCGGCAAAGACTGTCCCCAATGACTAGTCGTTTAAGTCTGTCCCCAATGAGTACCCGATGACTAGGTGGCTAGGCGTGGGATTTGTTGTGGGCGAGGGCTAGGCCTACGGCAGCGATGGCCGCGGCAAAGAGCACGGTGACGCCCAGGTCGCAGGCGATGTCGCCCAACACGGTGGACGTCAGGTCCGAAGCGAGCGCCTTGCCGATCGCGTCGTTCACCCAATACGTCGGCACAAAGTGCGCCACCGTCTGCACGGCCGAACCCATCAGCGA
Organism: uncultured Collinsella sp.; assembly: GCA_959021215.1. GTDB lineage: Bacteria > Actinomycetota > Coriobacteriia > Coriobacteriales > Coriobacteriaceae > Collinsella. Next base: position 382 of record CAUEUQ010000007.1, read on the forward strand.
CAGCGGCATCCAAGCGCCGCCCAAAAACGTCATGAGCATGCCGAGCAGGTTGCCCACACCGTTGAGCAGCTCCTCACGCGCACCCAGGCTCGAAAGGGCAAAGCCAACGGCCAGAGGCGTGCACGCCAGGGCAAACGTCGCCGCCAGCGCCAGGCACACTCGACCCACGCCGACCTCGGCAACCGCGCCGGCAAAGCCCACGACGCCCATCATGCTCGACACAAACCAGATGCAGACGGTGAGCACTGCGGCAGCCGCGAACACGGCAAGCGAGCGCTGGCGCTCGGAGACCGGGCCGGCATCCATGCGGCGCACGCGCTCGGGCTCGTTCATGCCCGAGAACACCAACCCCACCGATACGATGACCGACGAGATAATCGCGTACGCGCCAAAGTTGAAATACGACTTGAGCATGGCGGCGGCAGTCGAACCAACCTTGACCTGCTCAATCTGGACCTCGGCGCGCTTGGCGGCGGCATGCTCGGCGGCCTTGGCGACGCTGCCATTAGAGGCGGCGGGCTCTAGGGCCGCTGCAGCGCCCGCGAGCGAAATCCAGCGCGAGGCCTCAGCAGACGAAAGCGCCGCCGCCATGGTGCCGGCACCGTAGGTCACATCGAGCTTGGGTAGGGACTCCCCCGCACGGGCGGCTGCAACGAGGTCGCCCTCAAACCCCTCCGGGATAAAGAACACGCAGTCGGCGCTACCCTTGGCGCTGTTGCTCTTGGAGAGCGCGTCCGCAAGATCGTATGTATCGTCGCCGATGCCCGTGACCAGCTCAAAACGCGAACCCAGGTGCTTGGTGAGTGCTCTCGAAAGGTCGCTATTGTCGCGGTCGACCACGATCACGTTGGTGTCGTAGGGCTCGTACTCGGTAAGCTGCGACGAGTTCCAGCTCACCGAGGCCGCGATGAATACGCCCATGAGCGAGATGAACACCGTATAGATGAGCAGGTAGAACGGGTGCGCCAGCGCCATGCGAAGCGCGGTCTTAAAGGTGCTCATAGCGACTCCTTCCAAAGATCAGCGTGGCGGCGGCAACGAACAGCAGCGCCATAAGGACCAGCGCGCCGGCGCGAACGGCAAAAGGTCCCAGGTCCTCAAAGAAATACAGGCGGTTGAACATGTCGCAGATAAGCTTGACGGGATTGAGCCAGCACTCGGCCGGGCAGGCGCGGGCGACGTCGTCGGCAAGCGCCATCGCCGGCTCGCCATAGAGGCCAGCGAACAGGGCGCACGTGGTAGCAAAGCCCGTGAGGATGCCGGACTTGGACGCCTTGCCGCCCTTAACGGGAAGCGTGCCCACAAAGAGTCCCAGGCCCGTGGCGGCAAACGCGGAAGCGGCGCCGCCCGCGAGGCACAGCCCCTCGCGCCCGCCAAAGTCGACGCCCACGACCAGGCGCACGTAGCCGATTGCGATCACCATCGAGGCAAAGGAAACCAGCCACGAGCCGACGAAGATGCCGGCCAGCGACGCCGTCTTGGAAAGACCGCCCACGCAGCGACGCGCGCCAAGGCCCGACAGATTGGGCTGCAAATCGACGACGCTCAAGGCGGCAAACTCGGCAGACATCATCGCGACCAGGCCAAAAAGCGCGTAATAGTAGATGACCGTACCGTCGGGCGTGGTGCGCGTAAGGCTCACGCGACGGGTGCCGCCCTCGAGCGACAGGGCGCGCGCAACCGCCTCGGGGTCGGCGAGTGCCGCCGGGTTGTCCTGGGCAATCTGGGACATGAGCTCGGCATTTTGTGTATACGAGCTTGCCACCGTCTCCAGGATGCTGCGATCGGTGAGCACCGTACTCGCACGTGAGCTGTCGTAACTCGATAGCAGCGTGAGCTTGGGCGTGCCCGCAGCGTCGACCGTATAGATACCCGCGACCTCACCGGCCTTGAGCGCACGGTTCGCATCGGCTGCGTCGTCGCACTCGTCGATCTCGAGCAGCTGGTCGTCGCCCCCCTTGGCAAGTGACGTCGCCACATCCTTAAAGGTCGAGGCGTCCCAGGCCTCGTCGGCGACGACGGCCACCGGCACCGGGTCGACCGTGCCGTCGGAGCTGAGGTTCGCAAACATAAACATGAACATCGTGGAAAGCGCGATGGGAAAGAGAGCGCCCCAGACCCACGTGCTCGGCCGGCGCAGCAGCGTCTTGACCGTGGTGATGATGGTGCTGAACATGGCCGCCCCCTAGTCGCGCAGCTCGCGGCCGGTGATCTCAAGGAACACGTCGTTGAGGGTCGGCGGCTCGCTCCACACGCGGCCGAGTGCCACGTCGGCGGCACGCAGCGTGTCGAGGATGTCGACCAGGTTGTGCGGGCTCGCCTCGCAGGTGCAGACGAGCTCGCCGCCGGAAAGCTCAACCGAAAGCACGTGCTCGAGGGCGCGCAGTCGCTCGACCGTGGCGGGCTCGACGGCGCCGACCTCGACGGTCACGCGCTCGCCCATCTGAATCATGCGCTTGAGCTCGTCGTTGGTGCCCTGCGCCAACACGCGGCCACCGTCCATGATCATGATGCGGTTGCAGATCTGCTCGACTTCCTCCATATAATGGCTGGTATACACCACCGTGGCGCCCTCGTCGCGCAGGCGGCAGATGCCCTCCAGGATGGCATTGCGGCTCTGCGGGTCGACCGCCACCGTGGGCTCGTCAAAGAAGATGAGCTCGGGCTTGTGCGCGATGCCGCAGGCGATGTTGAGCCGGCGCGCCAGGCCGCCCGAGAGCTTGCCGGGGCGAAACTTGGTAAAGTCGCCCAGGCCGACAAAGTCGATGGCCTCGTCGACCAGCGCGCGGCGGCGCTTGCGGTCGTTGACGTAGAGGCTGCAGAAATAGTCGATGTTCTCGCGCACCGTGAGCTCGTCGAATACCGCCACCTGCTGCGGCACCACGTCGATGCGGCGCTTGAGGTCGTAGCGGGCGGGCGTCATGGGTTCGCCGAACAGCTCGATGGTGCCTTTGTCGTAGGCAAGCAGCTGCAGAATACAGTTGATGGACGTGGTCTTGCCCGAGCCGTTGGGGCCCAGCAGGCCAAAGATCTCGCCGGGGGGCGATGCTCAGGTTAAAGTGGTCGAGCGCAATAAGGTCGTCATAGCGCTTGACGAGGTTTTCGACGTGGACGATGTCTGTCATGAGGCGGCCCTTCTGTTGATTGCGGCCCGGTACGATTGCATCATCGCAGGAGCGGGCGGCGCGCACCAGTGAGCTTTGTCACGAGTGCGGAGCTTGGCCGTGCGGCCTGCCGATGTCCCCGCTTTGCCGCGTGGGAGGAATGCCACGGTTGCGCAGGCGGTCCCTCCACCACGCGCGGCTTCGCGTACAATACCCGTATGAACAGGCTTTTCGACAAATCGATCGTTCTGGCGTGCTGTATTGCGGCCGCCATGGGCCTTGCTGTGGACGCTCATCTGGTCGCGGCGTTTTGCCTTGGCGTTATTGCCACCTCACTGGCCGAGGTCGCACAGGGGGAACGCACGCGTCGCGCAAGCAAGACCGCAAGTTACGCTTACATCATCGCGGCTGTCTTCGTGCCGCCGTTTGTGCCGTTTGCGCCTCTCGCCCTCTATGACATCGCGCGACGCGTGCGCCGTGAACGCATCTGGCCCGCGCTGGCGATTGGCGCCGTGTTTGTCTGCGCGCTTGTCGCGGACCTTCGCGGCGGCGCGCTCACCACCCGAACGCTGCCGCTAACCGCCATCCTTTCGGTCGCCGCCACGTTGCTGTCGCTGCGCACCGCGCAGCTGGAACGCGAACAGGAACGCATGCGTCGCACCCGCGACAAGCTGCAAGAACGCGCCCTGGCACTCGAGGCACGCAACCGCGACCTCGCCGACCGCCAGGACTACGAAGTCGAGCTCGCGACGCTCGCCGAACGCGCCCGCATCGCGCGCGAGATCCACGATAACGTCGGGCACCAGCTCACGCGCGCCTCACTGCAGGCCGAAGCCCTACGCGTGGTCCACGCCGACGAGCCTGGCGTCGCCGCCGATTTCGCCGACGTTAAACGTACGGTTGACGAGGCGCTCCAGCTTGTGCGCGCCAGCGTCCACGCGCTCAACGACAACGCCGTCGACCTTTCCGTGCAGCTCGAACGCATTGTTGAAGGCGTGCGCTCGGACGGCGGCCCGCAGATTGAGCTTGAAGTTTTGGCCGAGCATGCGCCCGCAAATGTCGCCAACTGCTTTGCGGCGGTGCTGCGCGAGGCGCTTTCCAACGCCATGCGCCACGCTTGCGCCCAGACCGTCACCGTACGGTGCATGGAGCATCCGTCGTTTTACCAGCTCATCGTTACCGACGATGGCGCGGACGGGGTCCAAGCAAGCGGCCGCGGCGCCACGGAGGGCATGGGGCTCGCCTCCATGCGCGAGCGCATCGAGGCGCTTGGCGGCACCTTCACCGCCGGCCCGCGTGCCGGCTCCCCCGGCTGGCGCGTGTTTGCCACCGTTCCTAAGCAGCAAGGAGATGACGCCCGATGAGGCTCATTGTTGTCGACGACGACCGCTTGGTGGTCGATTCGCTCAAGATTATCCTGGGCGCCCAGCCGCAGATCGAGGTAGTGGGCACCGGCGCCAACGGCAACGACGCGGTTTTGCTCTATGCCGAACACGCGCCTGATATCGCACTGCTCGACATTCAGATGCCGGGGCGCGACGGACTTTCGGCGGCACGCGAAATCCTTGAGCGCGACCCTGCGGCGCGCGTGGTGTTTCTGACGACATTCTCGGATGACGAATACATTGTGTCGGCGCTCAAACTGGGCGCGCGCGGCTACTTGATTAAAACCGACGTCGCTGCCATCCCTCCCGCGTTGACGCAGGTCATGGATGGCAAACGCGTGCTCGAGGGCAAGGCGATCGAGGATATCAACTTTGATGGGGCGGGCGTCGAGGCCGGCACGACCCGCCGGCCCGCGGCCTTTGTCAGCCTGACCGACCGCGAGTTCGAAGTCGCAGAGCTCATCGCCCGCGGCCTCGACAACAAGGAGATTGCCGCCACCGCCTATATGGGCGAAGGCACCGTGCGCAACCACATCAGCTCAATCCTTGCCAAAATGGGCCTGCGCAACCGCACCCAAATCGCCATCGCCTACCTGCGAGGGTAATTACCCAACGGCCGACCACCCCGGCATAGCAAAATGGCTGCTACCGTTTTAATGCCATTTCAAAACTATGCCGGTTTACTACGATGAATCGCCCACCTTCGACCACGGTAAATTGCGCGCTTGCAAAACCGCAGGTAGAACGCTTGCAATATTTAGAAAAATGCAGTCATGGTCGGGAATGTCGAATTCTTCGTAGTAAACCGACATAGTTTTGTTCGGGCGGCCCAACCGCGCGTTCACGCGCGGGGCCGGTGGGGCAATTTTGCCCCACCGGCCCCTATTCCAGCTCTATTCCAGCGCTACTCCGACTTAGTTTCTACCGTGGGAGTCTTGTTCGCTGCGACTGGGGTGCGGGCGGTGTCCATAGTCAGGCAGTGCTTGGGACAGCTTTCGATGCACTCGCCGCACACCACACAGGCATACGGGTCGATCGACCACGTTCCGCCCTTGCGATCGACTGCGAGCGCGCCCGCCGGGCAGCGACGAGCGCACATGCCGCAGCAAATGCACACGTCCATGTCGTTGACGATATGCCCGCGCAGGCGCTCGGGTGCCGCGAGCCTTTCCTGCGGATAGCACACCGTGACCGGCCGCTTGACCATAGAACCCAAGGCCGTCTTGGCAAATGTCAGCAAACTCATGCCGCGCCTACCTTTCCGTGCAGCTAATGCAGGGGTCGATGGTCAGGATAATCATGGGCACATTGGCAATGAGCACACCCTGCAGCGCATGCGTCAGACCCGCCAAGTTCTGCGACGTCGGCGTGCGCACGCGGAAACGGTCCAGATTATTGGTGCCGTTGCCGCGCGCATAGTAATAAGCCTCGCCGCGCGGCTGCTCAATCACAACCTCGCCGCGCGCGCCGTCGGCCGGCGTAAGCTTGGTGCGCCCGCCAATCCCGTCGTGCGGAATCTTGCCCACAAGCTCCTTAATGATGTCCATGGCCTGCGTGACCTCGGCGCAACGCACCTGGCAGCGGGCATAGCAATCGCCATCGGTAGCAACGATGGGCTCAAACGCGGCCAAGTCCGCATAGGCGCCGTCACCGAACATGCGCACGTCGTAGTCCACGCCCGAGGCGCGGCCGAACGGACCGACCATCGAAAGCTCCAGCGCGTCTTTCTTGCTAATCACGCCCACGCCATGCAGGCGCTCGCCGCAGCTGTTGTCGTCCAAAAACGTATGCACCAGGGCCTCGTAGTCAGGACGCATGGCATCGAGCGTCTGGACAATGCCCGCCAGCTCGGAGTCCTCGATATCGTGCTTAAGGCCGCCGATCTCGTTAATCGACAGAATCACGCGCCCGCCGCAAGTGCTCTCAAAAATCTTGAGTATCTGCTCGCGCAGGGTCCATGACCGATAGAACAGCGCCTCGAAGCCAAAGGCGTCGGCGAGCAGGCCCAGCCACAGCAGATGCGAGTGAATGCGCGAAAGCTCGTGCAGAATGGTGCGGATATACTGCACGCGACCAGGCACCTCGATGCCGAGCATGCGCTCGCAGGCGCTGGCATAGCCGCAGCTGTGGCCCACGGCGCAGATGCCGCAGATGCGCTCGGCGATGTAGCCAAACTGATGCATGTCGCGCTTTTCGGTGAGCTTCTCGAGCCCGCGGTGCACAAAGCCGATCTGAGGAATTGCCTCGATGACGCGGTCATCCTCGATCACCAGGTCCAGATGAAGCGGCTCGGGCAGCACCGGGTGCTGCGGGCCAAACGGAATAACGGAGCGATGTGCCATGGACCTTACGCCTCCTTTTTCTGCTTGTCGCGGGCGACCTTGGCGGCAAGCGCCGCGCGGACCTTGGCCGCTTTCTCGGGATCCATGGCGGCGAGCTTTGCCTCCATCTCGGCGGCCTTGAGCGCGGCCTTCGCAGCAGCCTCATCGTGCTGAGCATCGGAGCCGGCAGCCGCAGCGGGCTGAGCAGCGACGCCCGCGGCGTCGCCGGCGCTCGCCGCAGCCGAAGCATCGCCGGCACTCGCAGCGCTCTCCCCTGCAGCAGCCGCAGCCGCGGCGGCCTTCTCGGCAGCGGCCTTGCGCGCCTTGGCCTCGGCGGCGGCACGCACCTTCATGGCTTTCTCGCGCGCGGCCTTCACCTCGGGCGTGATAACGCTCATGGGCTCGGCAGTCGAGACCTGGTAGAAAAAGCCCTTAAAGTCAATCTGCATATCGGTGATGGCAAGACCAAACAGGTCGTGCGCCTCGTTTTCAAACGGGAATACCGCCGGATAGTACGAGCTGATGGACGGAATCTCCTGGTACTGGTCGATGCCCTCAACCACCAGGTTCTCGATCGCATAGCTGCCGTCCTGCGCAATATGCTCCTGAGCAGCACGAACGTCGATAAACGTATAGACCAAGCGATACGATCCGTCGTCCACACAGCGCTCGGCATGCATCTGCACAAAGCGCGCGCCGGTACCTTTGAGCGCCTGCACATGCGGCAACAGTTCATCGATCCCGACGGTGGTATAGATAGCCTTTTGCATTACTCGGCCTCCTTTGCAGCGGCTGGCGTCCCAGCGGGTGCGTCGCCAGCGGCGGGTGCGGCGGGCGTCCCGGCAGGGGCGTCGCCGACCCCCGCAGCCACAAACCCGTCCTCGCCCAGCTTAACGCCACCGTCCCAGGTAGCGGCACCGCCCACGGTAAGCGGGTCACCGCCAGCACGCATCACGGCCTCCTTCTGATCAAGGATGCCGCACGCCTCCACAATGGCATCAATCACGGTCTCGGGGCGAATGGCGCACCCGGGCGCGTACACGTCCACGGGAATTGCGCGGTCCACGCCGCCGATCACGTTATACGCATCGCGGAACACGCCGCCCGAGCACGCGCAGATACCGCACGCCACCACGCACTTGGGCTCGAGCATCTGGTTGTAGATCTGACGCACGACGGGCAGGTTCTGGGCATTGACCGAACCCGTCACCAAAAAGATATCCGCATGCTTGGGGTTGCCGGTGTTGACCACGCCAAAGCGCTCCGCATCGAACAGTGGCGTGAGCGAGGCCAGCACCTCGATATCGCATCCGTTGCAGCTCGAGCCGTCGTAATGAATAACCCACGGCGAGCGCGACATTTTATGATCCATGGATGCCGCCTCCTAAATAAACACGTCAACGAGGATGGGCATAAGGTTGAGCAGGCCAAACACCAGCGCCACGCCCCAGCCGAGCTTAAAGCAGCTGCGCCAGGTGCTACGGGCGAAGGTGTTGTCGATCAGGACCTCGACAAAATACGTCGCGGCCATCACGACCAGGGCGACCAGCCAGCTCACGGGGTTGTCCCAAACAAAGAACATGCCCACCCACATCAAAAACAGCACGGTCTCGCACCAGTGCATAAGGGTCATCTTGGCCAGCGTGCCGCCGCTCATCTCGGTGGCGACGCCCTGGACGATCTCCTGATGCGCGTGATGCGAGTACGAAAGATCGAACGGCGACTTACGCAGCTTGATGGTAAGCACCGCGAGCAGCGCGAGGAAAATGGGCGCGCTGTACACGATGATGGGGGCCGACTGCCCCGTCACGGCGATGGAATCGAAGCTGTCGGTGGCAAGGTACAGGCCCACGCTCATCAGCAGAACGGCAGGCTCGTAGCTCATAACCTGCAGCAGCTCGCGGTCGGCGCCAACCTGGGCAAACGGGCTTTGTGTCGAGGCGGACGCTAGCACCACAAAGATCGCGGCAAGCGTCACCATAAAGGCGCACAGCAGCGTGTTGGAGCCCGACACAAAGATGCCGCCGCCCACGACGGTGAAGATGAGCGCGCACGCCATGTAGGTATCGTCCATGGTGTTTACGCTGGCGGGGGCCTTGCGCAGCAGCTTGGCAACGTCGTAGAAGGGCTGCAGCAAGCGCGGGCCCACGCGGCCCTGCATGCGGGCCGAAAGCTTACGGTCAAGACCATCGATCAGGCCACCAACCAAAGGCGCCAGCAGGGCAAACGCCACGGTGCCAACAAAAATGCCCACGACGCCCGAGCCTTCAAAATACTTGCCGCGCAACACCGAGGGCGCACTCATGGCAAGCCGCTCGGGCCCAATCCACGCGCAACACAGCAGCGCAAACAAGATAATGCTGCAGCACACGACGCTACCCGCGGGGCCAATACGCTTCTCGCCAAGGGCGTCCTCCGAGTACCAATTGCGCTTTTCGGCCTTCACCTCGTGTCCCATCGAGCCGCGGAAATGGCGGTAATTGTCGGTTCCCACACCCGAAAGATATACGTTTACGTGCGGTTTGTTGCTCACGCGGAACGACGTCAGCAGCACTACGGCGATAAACGCCACGATAACCACCATCAGATACATGGCGTCCTTGCCAATAACGTACGGCACGCGGCCAAACACCATGGCCAAGTAAGGCGACACCAGACCGCTCGAGATAAGCGGGAACGCCACGCAGCACAGAATCAGCAGCGCGGCGATGGTGTTGAGCGCCATCCATTCGGTCTTATGGACATTGACCTCAACGTTTTGAGCCGTGGGGTCGACGCCCGAAAGCTTGGCAAGCCACTTGCCCCAGAAGTAAAACGTCGCGGCCGAGCCAAAGGCAAGCACCATGATCATGAGCACGTTGCCGGTCTGCGCAAACGCCACCAGGGCGCCCCACTTGGACACGAGCATGCCAAACGGCGCCACAAACATGCCCATGATGCCCAGCATCATCAGACGCGTCAGGTGCGGCATGCGGCTGAACATACCGTCCATGTCCTCGATATTGCGGCTGCCGATATGATGCTCGGCCGTGCCCACGCACAGGAACAGCAGCGACTTTGCCACCGTGTGGAACAGGATCAGGAAGATGGCGGCCCATACGGCCTCGGGCGCGCCGACACCCAAGCAGGCGCTGATGAGGCCCAAGTTGGAAATGGTGGAGTATGCGAGCACGCGCTTGGCGTTGCTCTGCGAGATGGCCATGAGGGCAGCGAGCAAAAACGTGATGGCACCCACACTCGTAACCATAAAGCCAGTCACGGGATAGATGGCATAGAGCGGGCTGAGCTTGACCATTAGGAACACGCCGGCTTTGACCATGGTGGACGAGTGCAGCAGGGCGCTCGTGGGCGTGGGGGCAACCATGGCGCCGAGCAGCCAAGTGTGGAACGGCATCTGTGCGGCCTTGGTGAGTGCGGCGAGCGACAGCAGGATGACCGGCATCACCAGCAGCGCGGACTGCGCGGTTCCGGCGCCGGAAAGCTCGATCATACCCGAGATGGTCAACGGCATGCCGTTAACGTGCAGATACATGAGTCCGGCCAAGAACGCGATACCGCCCAGCATGTTGAGGATGATCTGGGTAAAGGCGTTCTTGATGGCCTCGGGCGTGCGCGTGTAGCCAATCATAAGGAACGAGCACACGGTGGTGATTTCCCAGCCGCAGAACAGCCACTCAAGGTTGTCGCTCGTCACGATGACGAACATGGCCGAGAGGAACAGGAACATAAGCGCCAGGAACTGCGGGCGACGGTCGGGCGCGGTCTGCCCGCGCAGCGCGGCCTCGTGCTCATCGTGCGCTTGGAAGTCCTTCATGTAGCCCAGGGCATACACGCAGATTAGGCTGCCGACGATGCCGATGGCGAGGACCATGATCACACTCATGTAGTCCAGGTAGAGCGGCGTCGCCGTGACGGCTTCGGCCGCGGGCAGCGTCATGGCTGCAAAGGCGAGCGAGCCCACCAGCTGGACTATGCCGAGCACCGTGGTGAGCGCGTTCCTATATTTGTACGCGTTGTACAGGATGACGGCGCACAGGATGACATCGATGACGGAGCTGATGATCGAGAGCACATGAGAGGTGCCGGGGGCAACCTCAAAGCTCTGCGGACCCGTGCTAAAAAACATGACGGTGACTACAACTGTCACCGCCATAATAATGCCGGAGCCTATGAGCCCCACCGCATCGCGGGCGCGATCACCGCGCGCGAGCAGCATGCCCAGCGCCAGTACCAGCGGAAACAGGGTAAGGAAATACAGTAGCGTCATACCATCACTCCCCCATGCAAAAACGCTGCAATTGTTTAACGTTATAGCTCAATTGAGGAGTAGCGGCGGCAGGTTTTCGGTCAACTGGGGAGTTTTAGGCGTACGGGGCAAGGAGTCTGTCCGCATTGGAGCAGAGGGGTGACACTCCACCTATCGCAGCGACAGGCGCGCGGGCCACTGCGCGCGGTTGATTGGCCACGCTGGAGGATATCCCGATAGGCTCGCGACGGTCCAAATAGTTGGCGCGGCAAGAAAAATGCGCCCCTGTGGGCGCACCCTCTTGCTACTCTGCCTGCTTAACGCGCGGCTTGCGACCGCGCGGCTTATCGATAAGCGCGTCGGCGCCGCCATCGCGATACTGACGACACCAAGCCTTGACCGAAGACTCGCTGGGAATCTTGTGCTTGATCATGGCCTCGCGAACCGTCAGGCCGTTTTCCAGACGGTCCTTAACCACGGCGAGCTTTACGTCGTACGAATAGGTGTGATGGCGAGCGCCCGCGTTGAGCACAGCGTCGGCACCGCCCACGGCATATGCACGGGCCCACTGACGAGCCGTGGCCTGGGGAATGCCGAGCTTTGCAGCGAGGGCGCGGTGACCGACCCCCTCTTGGAGGATCTCGACGGCACGCTGCCTAACCTCGGGCGCATGCGTGCGAGTCCTAGTTGCTTCCGACATACCTGCCACTTCTTAGCCTTAACCGTTAATCTGCTTTCTTACGTGCACGCTAGATAGTAGCATTTTGCTGTTTGCTCAAAGCAGTTAATTAAAATAGACGCGGCATTATCTGGGCATTTGACACCTATTTACGGCGTTTCTTTATCGATTATTTACGCTGGTAGCTAGCTCGCAGCTAATCGTCATTCGTTTGCCAACAAAATTGGCATCTCTTTATGTCCTTTGGTCTAGAGGGAATAATTATTAACCCCTCCCCCAATAATTTTGAGCGGCCTGCAGGGCAGTGACGCCTCACTTCTCATGATTACCGCGCATTGCCATCCACCCGAGCAAAACAAAAAGGACGGGACCTGCTGCGCTTGCAGACCCCGCCCCGGTTGACACCCGATGGGACGCAGTCGGGCGAGGCGAATCCGTGCTACCGCCCCGCCCCGCTGCGATGGTCAGCTACAGCTCGTTGGCCGCGTGATATGCCGTGCGAATGGCGCTCGCAATGTCGGCGGTGCGCTCGCCCGAGCAGTCGCCCACGCAGGTCACGGGCACCGTCACGCTATCCAGGTCAAACGCGTTGGCCTTGGAGCCCACGGCCATCACCACGTAATCGCAGGCGATCTTCACCGACTCCTCGGCGCCGTCCTCGGTGGTGCGAACAGCCTCCACGCCCTCGTCGGTAATGGCGGTCAGGCGGGTCTTCACGTGCTGCTCCACGTTGTGCTCGGCAAAGTCGCTCATGATCAGCGGCAGAATGGTCTCGGACTCGCCCGCGGCAATTTTGTCGAGCATCTCCACGATCGCCACCTCGCAGCCGTGCTGCAGCAGGTACTCGGCAGTCTCGGTGCCCACCAGGCCGCCGCCAATGACGGCGACGCGGCCCGTAAGCTCAACCTTGCCGGCCAGCACGTCCCAGCTCGAGACGACCTTGTCCGAATCGGCACCCGGAACGGGGATGACCACGTCGTGCGCGCCCACGGCCACAATCGCGGCGTCGGCGGCGTTGAGGTCCTCAGCGGTAGCGACGTGGTTGAGCTCAACCTTCACGCCCAGGCCAGGCAGAATCTTCTCGTAGTACTCGACCGAGCGCATGATCTCGTCCTTGCGCGGAGGCGCAGCCGCCAGCACAATCTGGCCACCCAGATGATCGCTCGCCTCGTAGACGGTCACATCGTAGCCGCGCTTGGCCGCCACGCGCGCGGCCTCCAGGCCGGCGATGCCGCCGCCCACCACGGCGATCTTCTTGTCGCCCTCGCCCGGCTTGATGGCAACGGTCGCCTCGTCGCCGTTCTCGGCATTGAGCACGCACGAGATGTACTTGCGGTTTTGAATCGCGTCGACGCAGCCCTTGTTGCAGTTGAGGCACTCGCGGATGGGCTCACCCGTGGCAGCCTTCAGCGCAATGTCGGGGTCGCACATGAGCGAGCGGCCATAGGCGATGATGTCGGCCGCGCCGTCTTCCAGGATCTTCTCGCCGGCCTCGACCGAGACCACGCGGCCGACGGTGGCCACCGGCACGGAGACCAGGGCCTTAACGCGCTCGGCCACCGGCAGCGTCCAGTTGTAGGGCATGGCGCCCATGGGCGGAATGGTATCGCCCATGTTGCCGGTGTGGTTGGCCTGCGCGACCTGGATCATGTCGATGCCGGCGCCCTCGAGCAGCTTGGCAAACTCGCAGGCCTCGTCGGGCTGCAGGCCGCCCTTGCCGCGCGGCGTGCCGTCGGGGTTCTCCATGATCACGGGGAGCTTGTACTCCACCATCAGCTGCGGCGCGGCCTCCTTAATGGCAGCGACGACCTCCAGCGCATAGCGAACGCGGTTCTCGAACGAGCCACCGTACTCGTCGGTGCGCTGGTTGAGGATGGCCGAGCACAGCGAACCCACCAGGCGGTCGCCGTGGACCTCGATGGCGTCGATGCCGGCCTGCTGAGCGCGAGCGGCCGAGGCGGCGATAGCCTCCTTGATCTGGGTGAGCTGCTCTACGCTCGCCTCGTTCACAAAGTGCTGCATGTCGTGGTGCAGCTTGGCGTATGCCTGATTGCGGATCTCGTTGGACTCGGCCATCTTGGCGGCAAAGGTCTCCTCGTCGCCGGCGGCCTTGGCCTCCTGCGCGGCCTTGGCGGCGGCCATGGAGCCCATGACCATGCGGCCGACACCGGGCACGTCGTACTCGGGATGGAACAGCTGCAGCGCGACCTTGGCACCGTGCTTGTGAACGGTGTCGGCCAGCGCCTTAAACGTGGGGATCTGGGCGTCGGTCGCCAGCTTGGGCGTGGGGCTTGCGGTCATGACGGGAGCGACGTCACCGATGACGATGTAGCTCACGCCGCCGCGGGCCAAGCGCTCGTAAAAAGCCAGGCTGCGCTCGCCGATGGAACCGTCGCGCTCCTCGTAGCCGGTGGTCAGCGGCGGGAACATAATGCGGTTCTTGAGCTCAAGGGGGCCAACCGTAATGGGCTGGAGCAGCTTGGATGCAGGTGCGGTCATGGACATTCCTCTCTTGTAGGCGCGGCGGCGATGTTGCCGCGTAGTTGTCTAAAGGATATGACATGGGAGCACAGCAGCACAACGAAAATCGGCGGATAGCAGGTAGCGGCAGCTGGATGGGGGTGGGCGGGGCGGCCCGTCGGTTTGTCTCAATCTGTAACAGTTACGCGGCAAAACTGGGTCTTACTGTTACAGATTGAGATATTCCTCTCGACCCATCCTCAACAATCTCGATCTGTAACAGCTAGGCCCACTTTTGACCCCTACCTGTTACAGATCGAGACAAACCAAACCCGCCTGCTAGAAAATCTCAATCTATAACAACAACTCGGCAAAATCCGTCCCTCGTGTTACAGATTTAGACAAACACGACCCAACCCACCGGTATATCTCGATCTGTAACACCCAGCCGCCTAAATCGGGTCTAGATGTTACAGATCGAGATTTTGTTTGAGAGGCCGAGAATTGGACCGAAAACACGGTCCCGAAATAACAAAAAAGCTCGCCGGCTAGGCCGACGAGCTGCAAGTTCTTGGTCGCGGGGGCAGGATTTGAACCTACGACCTCCGGGTTATGAGCCCGGCGAGCTACCAGACTGCTCCACCCCGCAATGTCTGGGCGCCTCATGTGCGCAAGAAAGAATATTACGCGGGAGTTCGGTAAACGGCAAGGAAAATCTCGTAGAGCATAATTCCTTCATATTTAAACCCCTCAGCCCCTATCACCGTAAACGAATCGCAGCCGAGCGCCGTCGACGGCACGTATACAATGGTGCGCGTCCTTTTATGCCGACACCGGGAGTAGACATGCTGCTCGCTATCGATATGGGAAACACGCAGACGGCCATGGGCCTGTTTGACGGAGACGAGCTGGTGCAGTCGTGGCGCATGCCCACCGACCGCTCTTATACCGCCGACGAGATCCATGTGCGCCTGATGGGTTTCTTTAAAATGTACGGCCTTTCGCTCGACGCGGTCGACGCGATCGCCTTTGCGGGCGTGGTGCCGCAACTCTCGCGCGAATGGCACGCCGTGGCCGACCGCATTGCCGCGGACGCCATCGTCATCGGGCCGCAGACGGCCGCGGTGACCAAGCTGCGCGCGGCGCGTCCCCAGGCCGTAGGCGCCGATCGCGTCGCTAACGCCGTTGCGGCCGAGACCTTCTACGGCGCGCCGGCAATCGTGGTGGACTTTGGCACCGCGACCAATATCGACGTCATCGATGAGGACGGTTATTACATTGGCGGAGCGATCGCGCCGGGCATTCGCATCTCCATGGACGCGCTTGCCGCCCGTGCCGCCAAGCTCGCCAGCGTGCCGCTCGAGGCGCCCGAGCACGCCATCGGCCGCGATACCGAGGAGTGCATCAAGGTCGGCGCCGTGATGGGCGCCGCCGCCATGGCCGAGGGCCTGGTCGCGCGCATGAAGCGCGAGCTGGGCCGCGAGGATGCCACCGTTATCGCCACGGGCGGTCTCGCCGGCATCGTCGCCGATTCGACCGATGCCTTCGACGTGGTCGACGGACAGCTCACCATCAAGGGTATCTGCGAAATCTACCGCCGCATGCAGGAGCTGGGATAGAGCAGGGGCTTAAGTCGAGCACGAACGCGAGCGGCGAACTAGGCAACGCATCGGTCCTATTCCTCAAAATCGAAAATTTATCAGTTTTGAGGAATAGGCTTTCTGCTACGCCTCGCCGCATAGCCACCTCGCCAGGTCCACGATCTGCACCCCATTGCGGTCCGTGGCCTCGTGATGCGTTCGGGCGAGAATCATCTTGGGGTACGCGTCGCCAATGCTCAGCAGTGGCGAAATCTCGCGTTCAAATGTCTTATCCGAGCTGATGTCGTCGCTCACCTGAATGTAGAGTTTCTCGCTCCGCTTGATTGCTACAAAGTCTATTTCCTTTTTATAGAGCACGCCGACGTATACCTCGTATCCGCGACGCAGCAGCTCGATTGCCACCATGTTCTCGTATACGCGTCCCCAATCCATATCACGTGTACCAAGAAGCGCATATTTAAACGCATGGTCCGCCAGATAGTACTTCTCGCCGCTCTTAAGGTATTTTTTGCCGCGAATGTCGTACCGACGAACTTTATAGAAGGCAAACGCATCGCACAGGTACCCCATGTACGTGCCGACCGTCTTGTTCGTAATCTTTAGTCCATCCGCATTTAATGCATCAGTAATGTTGCGTGCCGACGTAATGTTGGAAACGTTGTCCATCATGTAATCGGCAATGCGCAGCAGCGCCGATTCGTTTCTCACGTTATGCCGCTGCACGATATCTCTCACAATGAGCGTCTTGAAGACGTTGGAGAGATATTGATAGCGCTGCTCCTGCAGTGGATAAGGGTAAGAGCCGGACATACCGCCGGTTCTCGCGTACTCATCGAAGTCGCGGTCGACCTCGCCCTCGTCGCCATAGAGTCGATACTCCTCAAACGAGAATGGGAAAACCTCGATCTCAAACGTACGCCCCGTAAAGAGCGTCGACAGATCGCTCGACAGCAAAAAGGCATTCGATCCGGTAATGAATATGTCGTACTGCTCGGATGCGTGGAGGCTGTTGATCGCACGCTCAAAACCGTCGCACATCTGAACTTCATCGATAAGCAGAAAGTTTTGTTTGCCGGACACTCGATGCTCTTTTACATAGGCGAGCAGCGCGTGATACTCGAGCAGATTCTCGAACTCATCGAGGTTGTAGTTGATATGGATGACATTCGAATTGGACAGATTTGCCTCCACGTAATCGCGGAGGGCCTCGAGCAATTTCGATTTACCGCTACGACGGATGCCCGTGATGACCTTGATGTCCGGCACGCCAATAAGGCTCGTCAACGTGTCCATATATGACGTTCTATTGATGAGTTTCATTGGGGCCTCCTCGCGGTCTTTTATCGCTATTCCTCAAAATTGAAAAATTTTCAGTTTTGAGGAATAGGCTCTATAGCGAATATACCTCGCGAAAGACCGAGCTGCCTTAATCCTATTCCTCAAAAACGAAAATTTTTCAGTTTTGAGGAATAGGGCGCTGGCAACCCATTCCCCAGATAGGCGAAACCCTCCCCGGCACAGGCCGAGGAGGGTCTTGTTGTCATCGTCATCTTTGAGCGCAAGTGCCTCGCGTTACAGTCCGCGAATGCGCACGGCCTCGGGCGGAAACTCTTGCTCGCCGGCATCGGTCTTGATAGTCGCACGACCCCAGATATCCAGGCCCGCAAACACACCGACCGCAAGCGGCAAACCGTTGGGCGACACCGCTGCAACTTGGCGGCCCAGCAGCGGCACCATGTCGAAGTACTCGCCCAGCACGGGAGCCAGCGGCCCTGCGGCGCCTTGCGGCGTGTTGGCAACAACCGCCCAGGCGTCCACGCGGGCCAGCACGGCGGCGGCCAACTCTTCGACCAGCGCTTCGTCGGCCATATCTACACCGAGCTCGCTCAGCGCCGAACGCTCAATATCCACCGTCACGGCACCGAACATGCCCGCGGCACCGGCACCGCCGTTCACGGTAACACGCGCGAACGACGTCTCAAACGCGGGCGCGCCGCACACAATGTCGCTCGGCCACTGGATACCCACCTTACCGGCAAGGCCCAACCCCGGCGTCGAAGCCGTGCCCACGAGCGCGTCCATCATGCCCATCGCGGCCACAAACGGCAGGCCATGGAAGGCATGCATGCTCACATCGGGGCGCACAACCAGCGAAAACGTCAGCGATGCATCGCCCGCACTCCACGCGCACCAGCCCGCGGACACGCCCTCGCGGCCCGCGTCACGCGCCGCGTCGAGCTCGGTACCGGCGGCAACAGCATTCATCTCGATCATCTACATACGCCCCAATTCGCCCACGATATGGCCCACGCGATCCTCGGGCTCCTTGACCTCGACACCGTTGTAGCGGAAGAACCGCGCCGGGTCGTGCATCAGGTCCTCGAGCGGCACCAGCACAAAGTCACGCTCACCAATGAGCGGATGCGGCAGGCGCAGCTTTTTGCCGCCGTGGGTCTCGCCGTCCATCCACAGCAGGTCCAGGTCGATGGTGCGCGGACCGTTGGCCTTGGCCTTCTTGGAGCGGTCGCGCCCCAGCTCAGCCTCGATCTTCATGAGCTCATCGAGCAGCACCAGCGGCGCCAGCTCGGTCTTGATCTCGATGACGGCGTTGGCAAACGCGTCCTGGCGCGTCTCGTAGGCCGGCTCGCTCTCGTAGATCTTGGAGGAGTTGGACACGCAGGTGAGCGGAATCTCGGCGATCATGTCGCGCGCGGCGCGGATGTTGTCGCAACGATGCCCCAAGTTGGAGCCCACGGCCACAAACGCACGGCGCGGCTGCGGCTTGGCGACGGCCCAGTAACCGTTCAGGAACTGCGCAAAACCCGCGGCGTCGTGCACGCGCACGATGTTCGCACCGGCCTGGATGGCGCCCAGGCACACGCCAAACGTGGCGGCATCGCGCGCGGCGGCCTCGGTCACGCCCGAGACAGCGCCCACAAAACGCTTGCGCGACACGGCGCACATGAGCGGATAGCCCAGTGACGCCATCTTGGCAGTCTCACGCTGGATGACGATGTCCTCGTTAGCCGACTTACCAAAGCCCGGGCCAGGATCGATGCAGATGCGGTCGCGCGACACGCCGGCATGGATGAGTGTGCGGGCCTGGTCGGACAGAAAGCCCATGACGCGGCGCATGATGGGCGCCGAATCGGGCAGGGTAAAGCGGCGGAGCTGAGAGGTGGGCACGTAGGCCTCCTCGCGGCGGGCGCTGCGGCGCATCATGGCGGCCAGGCGGTCATTGGACTCCGATGCGGCCTCGGTGGCCTCGGGCGCGGCCTCGGGCGCGGGCGCGACGGTCTCGGCGGCAGCAGCCTGCTCGGCGGCCGGCGTCTCCTGCCCCAGCTCGGTTGCAGGCTCGGACGTGGGCTCCGGCTCGCCAAACGGCAGTGAGGGCTGTACCACACCGCCCGGAAGCTTGGCCTCAACCTTGGGCTCGCCCAGCAACTTGCCGCGACGGCGACGGGCCGGCTTCTCGGCCTCGCGCGCGGCCTCGGCAGCCGCTTCGCGTGCCTTCTCGGCAACAAACGCCGCAGCCGAGGTATCGAGCTGCACCGTTGCGTGCGTGCGGGCGGGCGCGGCGACCTCGCCGGCATGCATCACGATGACGCCGCAGGTGCTCGTCTTAACAAACTCGACCATCTTGGGATCGGTGAAGCCGGTCACGTCGTTGACGATCGAGGCGCCGCAGCGCACGGCCGCCTTGGCAACCGCTACATGACGCGTGTCGATCGAGACGATGGCGCCCTCCTTGGCCAGCGCGCGCACCACGGGCAGCACGCGGCGCGCTTCCTCATCGGGGTTGACCGGGGTAAAACCAGGGCGCGTGGACTCGCCGCCCACGTCGATGATGTCGGCGCCGGCGTCGAGCATCGCCAGGCCGTACTCGATGGCGGCATCGGGGTCGAAGTGCTCTCCGCCATCGCTGAACGAATCGGGCGTCACGTTGAGGACGCCCATGATGCGCGGACGGTCAAAGCTGAGCTCGTACTTTCCGCACCGCCATGTCTTGCTGTCGTTCGCCATGAACATCCTCCTAAAATGCCCACGCCGCCGAGCTTGGGGAGCTGGCGGCGGGGTCGCTTTGCACTCAGTCTTTCTATTGTATCCGCGCGCGCGGGCTAGAACGCAAACGCGGCCGCGATGTCGCAAGAAATCAGCAGGTCGGCATTTGCATCCTGATCGGTGGGAGCAAGGTTGCATATGGCCAGCGTATCGCCGGTAAAGTATCGCGTAAGGCCTGCCGCCGGATACACCACGAGCGAGGTCCCGCCCACAATGAGGGCATCGGCCGCGGCGATGGCGGCAACGGCACCGGTCAGCACATGTTCATCGAGCGGCTCTTCGTAGAGCACCACATCGGGCTTGATGCGGCCGCCGCACGCGGGGCACGCAGGCACGCCCGCGGCATCCTCGTGCTCGCGCGAGCAAATCCACTCGGCGCTATAGACCGCGCCGCACGACTGGCAAATGTTGCGATGGACCGATCCGTGCAACTCAAACACGCGCTGTGAGCCGGCCATCTGATGCAGGCCGTCGATGTTTTGCGTCACCACGGCGTCGAGCTTGCCGGCGCGCTCCAGCTCGGCCAGCTTGGTGTGGCAGCGATTGGGCTTGGCGCCAAGCGCGATCATCTTGGTGCGGTAGAAGTCGAAGAACTCGGCCGGATGCGCCTCGTAAAAGCTATGCGACAGCATGGTCTCGGGCGGATAGGCAAACTGCTGGTGATACAGGCCGTCCACGCCGCGGAAATCGGGGATGCCACTTGCCGTGGAAACACCAGCGCCGCCAAAGAAGACCACGCGCTTGTGGGTGTCAAACAGATCCGCCAGCGCGGCGGAGGCCTGCCTGGGGTCCGATATTGCCTGCGTCATATGAGTCCTCCGTCCGTGTCTCCGGGACGGCGGCGTTCGCACTATCACTCGCGGACTCCGCCCCGCCCCTGTTGCGCTAATCTTAAGCCTGCCAACCCCGTCGAAAGGACACCATGCCTCAGACTTACACTTTCGCCTCGTGGAACGTCAACGGCCTGCGCGCCGTGCTCAAAAAGGACCCGAGCTTTATTCAGATCGCGCAGGAACTCGATGTCGATATCCTGGCGCTACAGGAAACCAAGCTGCAGGAAGGCCAGGTCGATATCGACCTGCCCGGCTATCACCAAACCTGGAGCTACGCCGAGCGCAAGGGCTACTCGGGCACCGCGGTCTTTAGCCGCCAGGAACCGCTGCGCGTACTGCGCGCCGACGCGCTGTTACCCTACGCCGGCGAGGGCGAGGCGGCCGAGCTCGTGGCGCAGGCCACGACCGAGGGCCGCGTCTGCGCGCTGGAGTTCGACAAGTTCTGGTTTGTGGATGTCTACACTCCCAACGCGCAAAACGAACTCGCCCGCATCGACGTGCGCATGGCCTGGGACGATGCCTACCGCGGCTTTTTGAACGCGCTCGAGTGCGAGACCGGCAAACCCGTCGTGACCTGCGGCGACTTTAACGTTGCGCACGAGGAGATCGACCTTAAGAACCCCAAGTCCAACCGCGGCAACGCCGGCTTTTCGGACGAAGAACGCGGCAAGTTTACCGAGCTGCTCAACGCCGGCTTTACCGATACCTGGCGCACGGCTAATCCAGACGTCGAGGGCGTCTACAGCTGGTGGAGCTATCGCTTTAATGCCCGCAAGAACAACGCCGGCTGGCGCATCGATTACTTCTTGGTAAGTGATTCAATCGCCAATACCGTGCGCGACACCGGTATCCGCGGCGATATCTTCGGCAGCGACCACTGCCCCGTCACCCTCACGCTAGAGCTCTAGCCCCAAGTAATTCCTCTAGGGGACAGAGGAAAACAGATCATGTGACCCCTCTCCCCCTATAAGTTGCGGTGGAATAGTTCCTGTTTGGGCAGCAAATAGCCAAAAACGAGAACTATTCCACCGCAAGTTCGTGAGGAAACGCGAAATGCCTTACAGCCCGCATTTCACGACGACACGGTTAATGCGACGGCACCAGGGCTTGTACAAGGCGGCCAAAAACACGCAGGTCGCGAGTCCGTGCGTGATATCGAACGGCACGGCGGTGGCAAGACGTGCCACGGCACCTGCCCAAGTAAGCGGCTGTACAAAACCAATGATGTCGTAGGCGTTGATCACAACGCCGTACAGCAAACCCGAAGCAAAACCGTAGGTCAGCAGCGCCGGCATACGCACGGTGCCATCGGCGCGGTCGAATGCACCCGCATACGCCAGCGCACCGCCAACGTATCCCACGAGCCCCCAGGCATACATCTGCCACGGCGTCCACATGCCCTGCCCAAAAAAGAAATTGCTGGTCAGCGCCGCCAACGCACCGACCATAAAGCCGTTACGACGACCGAGTGTCGCCCCGGCGATAATGGCGATGGCACTCACAGGTTTAAAGTCGGGAATGGGTCCAAACAGGATGCGCCCCGCCGCCGCCAGCGCCGCCAGCACCAACGTGGGCATAATCTGACGCAGGCCTGGACGCGATGCCTCATAGCCCGCAAAGAACAGCGCAAGCACCAACGCCACCACAACCAGCATGGCCAACGCTGCCTGCTCAACACCCGCCAGCAACGCGGCAGCCATCACCGCCGGCACCGCCAACAACAGCGGGATCTCCAGTTTTGCAAGCAAACGCGAGAAACGACAGTCCGTCATCCCATCACGCCCTATAGAACACGTTGTCGGCAAAGAAGTCGGCCGGGGACTCCATGCAGGCAATCTCGCCGTCAAACATCATGGCGACGTCGTCGGCTACCTGCTCGGCAAAGTCCAAATCGTGCGTAGCCATGATGACGGTGCCGCCAGCCTTCGCATGGTCACGCAGGGCGCGGGCGATGGTGCGGCGACTCTCCAGGTCCAAGCCCTTCGTGGGCTCGTCAAGCAGCAGCAGCTCGGGGCCGATCAGCAGCAGCTTTGCCAGTGCGAGCAGCTGGCGCTGTCCGCCCGAGAGGTCGTAGGGGTGGCGCGTCTCCAGGCCGTCCAGCCCCAAGCTCGCCGCGCGCTCCCGCGCCACGGTCTCGTCATATCCGCAGGCTGAAGCCCATTCCATCAGCTCGTCGCACACCGTCTCGGCAACCAGCAATGCTTTGGGATTCTGAGGCAGCAACGCCGCCGAGGCCGCTCCGCGCACCATGCGGCCGCGCTGCAGTTTGGCGGTCTTCGCCAGCACCGAGAGCATCGTCGACTTACCGCATCCGTTGCCGCCCACGATCGCATGCACCGCACCGGCCGAAAACGACGCATCGAGCCCACGCAACACCCAGCCGGACGCTCGATCGTAGCGAAACCAACCTTCCGACAGGGTGGTAGCCGACCCAGCGTGCATTTTTTGGAGTATTCTGCTTCCATCCGTGCGCGAGAAGGCTTCCAAGCCGTTCTCGAGCGACGTTTGCGCCACAAATTCGGACGATTTGTCCAATTCCAAACTTTTTTTCGCGCTCGATACGCCCCCGGGCGGCTCCAGAGAACCCAAATTGTCCTCACGCCTGCTGAATACTCCGTTTTTTGCACATCGGATGGCACCCCACCCCAACGTGTCATCGGAAAACAGCGATTCTCGGCGTCCCAAAGATGCCATATCCGCCGCCTCGTGCACGCGGCCATCCTCAATCCGGTACGCACACGTCGCGTATTCGAGCATTGGGCGCGGCTGATGCGTCGCCACAACAACCGTGCAGCCCAGCTCGCGATTCACACGAAACAGCGCGTGCAGGAAATTCTTCTCGGCAACGGGATCGAGCTGAGACGTGGGCTCGTCGAGCAGCAGCACGTGCGGGCGCAGCGCCAGAGCGGCCGCCAACGACAGCAACTGTTTGCGACCACCCGAAAGCGTGTCAGTATCGCGGTGAAGCCAATCTTCCAGCCCAAAGAAATAGCTGGTCTCAGCTACGCGACGGCGCATCTCATCACGTGCTAGCCCCAAGTTTTCCAGGCCAAACGCCATCTCGTGCCACACGGTTTCGCACACGATCTGGTTCTCGGGATCCTGGAACACATAGCCCACGCGCTCCGCCGATGCCCGCACGTCCATGTCGGCAACGTTCTCGCCCAGCACGCGCGTATCGCCAGTGCGCTCGCCCGCCGGAGCGATCTCGGGCTTGAGCAGCGACAGCAGCGTCGACTTACCCGATCCGGTACCGCCAACAAGCAGCGCAAATGCACCTTGGGGAACAGACCAGTCGAGCCCCTCGAGCACCGCAGCATCAGCATCGGGGTAGGCAAAGCTCAGGCTCCGCACCTCAATCGCCGGCATATCCGGGCCGCACGCCGCGCCCGACACCGGGCCCCTATCCAACCGAGCCATCAGCCAAACCTCTTCTCGTCAATCGCGTACAGCACGCAGGGCAGCGCCATCCAGGCCGCATATACGACATAGCCCAGCCACGGCGCCGGCACCGATAGTTGCGGGTAAAACGAATACTGCGCCATCGCGGTCCACGCCACTGCCGTCGTGGCCACGCCAAACAGCGCAAGCCCAACCAGCGCGGCAACATCGCCGCGCCCCAGCCGATACCGCGCGTACGTCGTGCGGCGTGTCGCGGCGCCCCACCCACGGGAGCGCATAGCGTCCGCGCGCTCCAGCGAATCTTCCATGCCCCAGCCCATCAACACGCTCGACGCCCGCAGGCGCGAGCGCACGGGGTCGGCCGGCGCGCGGCCAGGCACATCAATCGCATCCTGCACCGCCAGCACCGTACGACCGCGGCGCAAAAACTGCGGGATAAGCCGCATGCACATCGAGATCATGAGCGCGATCACCGGCGCGGCGTTACCCAAAAGCGCAAGCACCTTGTCGTAGCCAAGCATCGATGCCGCCGCCTCAAACCACAGCACGCTCGCCACAAACAGCCCGCCCATGCACAGGCCGTAAACCATGCTCTCTAGATACACCGCACGCATGCCAATACGGAACAGCTCCGTCGAGCCCGAGGCGCTAAACAGCGGATTGAGCACCGCGATGATCAAAATCACCGGCAGCTGCCAGCGAAGCGCCCCCAACGTGCGCGCGACGCCGCGCGTCGCAAACCCGTACGCCAACCCGCCCGCAAGCGACAGCGCAATCAGCACCGGTTGCATCGAGAACATGGTGAGTCCCAGCGTCAGCACCGTGTAGAGCGCCGGCACCGCCGGATGCGACATCGAAAATGCCGCGACGGGTTCGTTGCCCGATTCCTCTCGCATGATATCCACGGGCACCTCCCATCCCCTCGCGCAAAACGCCAACGCCGCAGCGCCGCCGCCATGCACAACCAGCGCAAACACCACGCCGGCGGCAGCGACACCGGCCGTCACGCGTCAATCGTTACGCGCTCATCATATGCCTGCGGTATCATATTGTGCCGTGTATCGTTTCCAAACACACGTCTCTATAACGTAACAGGAGATCACATGGACGCAACCGCAATTATCCTCGCCGCCGGCGAGGGCACCCGCATGAAGTCGAACCACTGCAAGGTTTCGCACAAGATCCTGGGCAAGCCCATGGTCCAGTGGATCGTCGACGCCACCATCAAGGCCGGCTGCAGCCGCGTCGTGGTCGTCATCGGCAGCCACGCCGACGAGATGCGCGCCCTTATCAACGGCGCCTACGCCAACAGCGCCACCAAGGTCGAGTGCGTCGAGCAGACCGAGCGCCTGGGCACCGGCCACGCCGTCAAGGTCGCGCTCGAGGCCTGCGGCATCACGCAAGGCCCCGTCGTCGTGCTCAACGGCGACCTGCCGCTCATTACCGCCGACACCGTCGCCAAGTTCGCGCAGACCGTCGCCACCGGCGAGCTCGCCTGCACCGTCATGACCATGACCCCGCCCGACCCCTTCGGCTACGGCCGCATCAAGCTGGGTGCCGATGGCCAAATTGAGCGCATCATCGAGCAGAAGGACTGCACACCCGAGCAGGCCGCCACGCTGCTGGAGTGCAACGCCGGCTGCTACGCCTTCGACGGCGCGCAGCTCGCCGCCCACATTGACGAGATCGGCAACGACAACGCGCAGTCCGAGTACTATCTGCCCGACATGCTCGAGATCCTCAAGGGCCACGGCCAGGCAGTCTCCATCTTCCACTGCGACGACTACCGCGACGGCCTGGGCGTCAACAGCCGCATCCAGCTCGCGCAGCTCACCGCCATCGCGCGCGACCGCATCAACGAGCACTGGATGGCCGAGGGCGTTACCTTCATCGATCCCACGCAGGCCTGGATCGGCCCCGATGCCGTTATCGGCCGCGATACCGTCGTGTGGCCGCAGACGCACCTGATCGGCCACGTCACCGTGGGCGAGGAGTGCCAGCTCGGCCCCAACAGCCGCCTCACCGACACCACCGTCGGCAGTGGCTGCACCATCGATGAGACCATCGCCATCGAAGCTGTCATCGAGAACGGCGTCGACTGCGGCCCGCGCGCCTACCTGCGCCCGGGTACCCACATGCTCGACGGTTCCAAGGCCGGCACGCACGTGGAGATCAAGAAGTCCACGATCGGTGAGGGCTCCAAGGTTCCACACCTGTCCTACATCGGCGACACCACCATGGGCTCCGGCGTCAACGTGGGCGCGGGCTCCATCACCTGCAACTACGACGGCGTGCACAAGCACAAGACCGTCATCGGCAAGGATGCCTTCATCGGTTCCGACACCATGATGGTCGCGCCCGCCCAGATCGGCGACGGCGCGCTCGTTGCCGCCGGCTCCGTCATCACCGAGCCGGTTCCGGCCGACGCACTCGGTCTGGGCCGCGCCCGTCAGGTAAATATTGAGGGCTGGGCCGCCGATTATCGCCGCCGTCTGCACGAGGACGACGAGGCATAACGCTTTGCCAAGCACAAAAGGAGCTGTTCCATGGGGACGGCTCCTTTTTCTATCGTGACCTGCGCGACCGGATGAGTGGTCGGTTCGTGTCCGTTGACGGTAAAGACGTTATCAAGACTCGATAAACCCCGTCGCGCGGTTACAATGCAACAAGGCATCTATATGGCATTCGATGTATAAAGGAGAAGGGTAATGCCGATTAATGATCCCGAGAAGTCGGAGAATATGCGCAAGTCCATCCGCGTGTATTCCGGTTCCTCCAACCGTCCCCTCGCTCAGAAGATCGCTGAGTACCTTGGGGTCGAGCTTTCGGGCCTTACGCTAAAGCAGTTCGCCAACGGTGAGATTTACGCCCGCTACGACGAGACCGTCCGCGGCGCCGACGTCTTCCTGATTCAGTCCGTGGCCGGCGGCAACGTCAATGACATGCTCATGGAGCTGCTCATCGCCACCGACGCTGCCAAGCGCGCATCCGCCCGCTCCATCACCGCCGTTATCACCCACTACGGCTATGCCCGCCAGGACCGCAAGGCCGGCCCGCGCGAGCCCATCACCGCCCGCCTCGTCGCCAACCTGCTCGAGCGCGCCGGCGTCAACCGCATCATCACCCTCGACCTGCACCAGGGCCAGATTCAGGGCTTCTTCGATATCCCGGTTAACCACCTGTCCGCGCTGCCGCTGTTTGGCCAGTACTACAACGACATGCACTTCGACACCGACAACCTGGTTGTCGTCTCCCCCGATGTGGGCCGCGCCAAGGCCGCCAAGAAGCTGTCCGACATGCTCGGCTGCGACCTGGCCATCGCCCACAAGGGCCGTCCGCGCCACAACGCCGCCGAGGTCATGGGCATCATCGGTGACATCAAGGGCAAGACCTGCATCATCAACGACGACATGATCGACACCGCTGGCACCCTGTGCGCCAACGTCAAGGAGCTCAAGGCTATGGGCGCCGGCGACATCTACGTATGCGCCACCCACGGCATCTTCTCCGGTCCGGCCATCGAGCGTCTGAACGACGCCCCGATCGTCGAGTGCCTCGTCACCGACGCCATTCCCGTCGAGGTCGGCGGCAAGATCAAGACCATCTCGGTCGCCGAGGAGTTCGCTCAGGCCATCTCCGCCGTTTACCACGAGGAGCCCGTCTCCACGCTCGTCGGCGGCGACTTCGCGCTGTAATCCAGCGTGCATCTCATCATCTTTGGTGTTTTTAAAGGGTCGGAAGCTCGCTTCCGACCCTTTTTCTACCCCTCGACAACCTTCCCTGGACAATTAGTTCAGATACGTATTTTTTTAAAGCTCCAAAGGCCGTTCTGAGCCTTCTGAGCTCCCCGGCGAACGCCATACTGCCCAAAGCTCATCGCTTTCGAGTACGACCGCCGCATATTTACCCTCAAATCGCCCTCGAAAGCCCTTAGAAACGCCTCGAACGCCCGCCGTCTTATACGTATCTGAACTAACTGTCCAGTAGCTATCGTCAACCTTCGCGGCAGAGCTCAATTTCCTGCAATCCCCTCAACCGATTCCACCGATTTCATAACACCCAGCCGTTCATGGCGCGCAGCGCCCCGCTGAGCGAAAAGAACGGTATGGCGGTCGCATTCTGCCGCCAACTTAGTACGTTATAGCTATGATGACCGTGATTTCACATTTCTCCGCCCTCCGCGCAATTCGTCGCGCACGACGGGCGTACTCTGCCCTACCCTGGGACTCCGTTGATAGCGAACAGCAAGCACAGGCCTTGGCTGGCTGCATTCCCAACAATGACGCGATAGACTTTGGCGCACTTTCGATACTCGACGCCTGGAATGAAGATGATTCCGAACTGCTCGATCTTCTCGTTTCAAACGAAGACAACAGGCGCCCCGACAAGCGACTTCTTCAGCATATTCTCTCCGCTCCGCTTCCTGAAGGTGCAATTATGCACGTCGAGGCCGACATCTACGCTACGTCTCCTGCCATGACAGCCATGCTTTGTTCCAAGAATGAATCAGTCGCCAAAACCTTGATGCTACTCATGGAACTGCTCGGAACCTACTCCCTTCCCCCCGGGGCAACATACCCCATTGCCTATGACGCCATCTGGCCCAAGGGCGATGACTGCGCAGCGACGAGCGATCTTGATTGCCTGGGCGACCAGTCGGCGACCGAACAACAGAACGAGACCCGCTACGAACAGGCACACTACAAATGCGAGCCCGCCACAACTATCGAAGAGCTCGAGGCGGTCGCACGCTTCGCCAAAAGTAGCTCATATACCTCGTTTCGCACGGCAGTCAATCTCGCCCGACCCGGATCTGCATCCCCAGCCGAATCCCTAATGTTTGCCGTTCTCGGAGCGCCCATGCGCTTTGGCGGATTCGGATGTTGCAGCCTGCCCATGGGAGGCCTGCTACTCAACTATCGAATCGACTTCGACACTCTTGCGGTCAACATGTCCTCCGGCATCCCTTACGCCATCTGCGACCTATATTGCCCGGCCGCCGGAGTCGACAACGAATACAACGGAATTGGGCATGAGCTTCAAAACGCTCGCATCCACGATGGCAATCGAAATAATGGCCTCAAGGCAATGGGCATCCACGTCCTGGTTATCAATCGCGACCAAATGAAAGACCTTGTTGCACTCGAAGCCTTCGCCCAAACGATGCATCGACTCGCGGGAGTCCGATTCCGATACCGTATCAAGGGCTATCGCAAGCGTCAGACCGCTTGGCTCAACGCCCTGCGGGCCGGAATCGGCCTTGCGCCGGTCTAAACGGCGAATCACCCGTGCACCGTCGAGCAGGGCTGGACAGTTAGTTCAAATACGTATAAATGGACACATTGAATTAGGCTGTTTTGCAGTTATCTCTATACCATTCGCCCGATTTGAAGGCAGGGTAGACTTCAAAACAGCGTCATATGGACTAACTAAAGCTCCAAAACAACGTATCGGCATTGAATCGAGCAATTCGAGTTCTCAGAACTTATACGTATCCGAACTAACTGTCCACCTCGATTTCGACGGCCGTCCAAACGCCCTCAAATAACCTCAATTGCCCTCCATTTGACAGCAGCAACAGGGTCGCTCACCATAGCAGGCGACAAATCAACGAAAGGATGAACATGGCAGCTGCACAGCCGCTTAAGATTCGCATGGTTGCCGGACTTGGCAACCCGGGCGATGAGTATGCCGAGACCCGCCACAACGCCGGCTTTAAGGCAATCGACGAGCTGGCCCGTCAGGCCGGCGTCACGTACTGGAAAAACCAGGCAGGCGCCGAGGTCGCGCTCATCAACATCAACGACCCCGAGGAAGAGGGCGGCAAGCGCCAGATTGTGCTGGTCAAGCCGCAGTCGTACATGAATACCTCGGGCGGTCCCATCTCCAAGCTCTGCCGCGAGTACAAGATCAAGGCCGAGGAGCTGCTCGTAATCCACGACGAGCTCGACATTCCCGCCGGCGACGTGCGCGTTAAGGTGGGCGGCGGCCATGCTGGCCACAACGGCCTGCGTTCCATCATCGACAAGATGGGCAGCCGCGACTTCAGCCGCATCCGCACCGGCATCGGCAACCCTCCCGGCAAGATGGCCGTCGCTGACTACGTGCTTAAGCAGCTACGCGCCCGCGAGGCCGAGGACTTCCAGGACACCTGCGCCCGCGCGGCCGACGCCGCCGGCCTGGCGATCGTGCACGGCGTGGTCTATGCCCGCGACCATGTCAACGGCGCCGCCTCCGCCAACGGCAAGCACTAAAACCTATCATTTAGGGATAGGTTTATTTTGACAGGTTTTACCTGCGGAAACGCCGCAGTCGACACATCGCAATAAACGCGCTGCCACCATACATGCATAACACCCCAAAGGGGCCGGCCTCAACGAAGCGCGAGGCCGGCCCCCTTTGCCGTTTTACCCGATAAAACTGACCAAAATAAACCTGCCCCTATTTGGTAGGCCAAAGTGGATAAACCCTGCTCCCAACCGCCGAAGACACACGTAAGTGACATGTCCATGAGGGTATAATTTGCACCGTATGTCTGCACAGCGCCTGTGCGCGTACGGTTTTATTCGGGCTACCGCCCATTTCCGTGGAGGCACGGTTCGGCAGCCCTAACAAGAGAGGGGTTCTATGTATAAGATCCTGGAGAAGACGCAGTTCTCGGAGAAGGTGTTCAAGTTCCGCATCGAGGCGCCCGCAATCGCCAAGCATGCGCACGCTGGACAGTTCCTCATGGTTCGCGCCAACGAGACGGGCGAGCGCGTCCCGTTTACCCTAGCCGGCTGGAACGGTGACGAGGGCTGGGTCGAGTTCATCTTCATGGTGATCGGCAAGACCACCGAAATGCTTTCCACCTACGAGGCCGGCGAGTCGCTGCGCGACGTCGTGGGCCCGCTGGGCGTTCCCACCGAGATGGCTGAGGGCCCCTGTGCCGTCATTGGCGGCGGCGTCGGCCTGGCAATTGCCTTCCCGGTCGCCAAGCACCTGGTCGAGACCGGCCACGAGGTCCACGCCATCATGGGCGCCCGCACCAAGGACCTCCTGCTCATGGAGGACCAGTTCCGTGAGCTCCTCGACGAGGACCACATCCACATCACCACTGACGACGGTTCCTACGGCGAGCAGGGCGTTGTCACCGCTCCGCTGGAGCGCCTGCTGCAGGACAAGGCCGTGAGCCAGGTCTTCTGCGTCGGCCCCGTTCCGATGATGAAGTTCTCGACCCTCACCGCCCAGAAGTACGACACCCCCATCACCGCGTCGCTCAACCCCATCATGGTTGACGGCACCGGTATGTGCGGCTGCTGCCGCGTCGAGGTGGGCGGCGTGACCAAGTTCGCTTGCGTCGACGGCCCCGACTTCGATGCCACCCTGGTCGACTGGGATGACCTTCGTGCCCGCCAGGCCGCTTACCGTTCCGAAGAGGGCGAGTCCCTCAAGGCCTATGAGGAAAAGAGCTGCGCATGCCACTAGTTAACGGTCGTTTCGTTGCCGATATGAAGTCGCCCCGCACCCCCGATAACGAGGAGCCGGCTGCCGAGCGCGCTTGCGACTTCCGCCCCGTCGACAAGGGCTTCACCGAGGAGATGGCGCTGGCCGAGGCCGAGCGCTGCCTCAACTGCAAGAAGCCGTTCTGTGTTGAGGGCTGCCCCGTCAACATCAACATCCCCCGCTTTATCGAGCAGATCCGCGAGAAGGACTTCGGCGGCGCCCTCGATACCATCCGCGAGGACTCCATGCTTCCCGCCATCTGCGGCCGCGTCTGCCCGCAGGAGAACCAGTGCGAGGGCAAGTGCATCCGTGGCAAGAAGTCCGAGCCCGTGGCCATCGGCCAGCTCGAGCGCTTCCTGGGTGACCGCCCCGAGCTCGCCTCCACGCCCAAGATGGCCCCCAAGAACGGCAAGAAGGTTGCCGTCGTCGGCTCCGGCCCGTCCGGCATCACCTGCGCCGGCGAGCTCGCCCGTAACGGTTTTGACGTCACCGTCTTTGAGGCATTCTTCACCGGCGGCGGCGTGCTGGTCTACGGCATCCCCGAGTTCCGTCTGCCCAAGGCAGTCGTCAAGCGCGAGATCGACGGCCTGGAGGACATGGGCGTCAAGTTTGAGTACAACTCCGTCGTGGGCAACATGGCCACGGCCGAGGAGCTGTTCGAGCAGGGCTTCGACGCCATCTACGTGGCGACCGGCGCTGGCCTGCCCAAGTTCCTCAACGTCCCCGGCGAGAACCTGCCCAACGTCTTCTTCGCTAACGAGTACCTCACCCGCGTGAACCTGATGAAGGCTAACAAGTTCCCCGAGTACGACACCCCCACCAAGCACGGCAAGAACGTCGTCGTCTTTGGTGGCGGCAACGTGGCTATGGACGCCGTCCGTACCGCCAAGCGTCTGGGCGCCGAGCACGCCATCATCGCCTACCGTCGTACCGAGGACGAGATGCCCTGCCGTCGCGCCGAGCTGCACCATGCCAAGGCCGAGGGCGTCGAGGTTCTGCCGCTCGTCTCCCCGCTCGAGTTTGTCGCTGGCGAGGACGGCTCCGTGTGCGCCGTCAAGGTCCAGAAGATGGAGCTCGGCGAGCCCGACGAGTCCGGCCGCCGTCGTCCGGTGCCCATCGAGGGCGCCATCGAGGAGATCCCCTGCGACGTCGCGATCTCGGCTATCGGCACCAACGCCAACCCCTTCGCAAAGAAGATCGGCGGCAAGATGGAGCTCAACAAGTGGGGCTACATCGTTGCCGACGAGGAGACCGGCCAGACCACCGATCCCCGCATCTGGGCCGGCGGCGACATCGTCACCGGTGCCGCTACGGTCATTCTGGCGATGGGCGCCGGCAAGAAGGCCGCCGCTTCGATCACCAAGAGCCTGCTGGGCGAGTAATCACCTACAGCGCTAGCCACCAAACGGCAAAGTCCCCGTCGAGCACACGCCCGGCGGGGACTTTTTTCTATGCCAGTCGACCGACCACCACAAAGGTGCCTGTCCCCTTTGTGGTGGTTTTTGGTCGGTTAGTCTTCGAGCTGCGCTACTTTGTAGCGGTAGGCTGCGGCAATAACGTCTTTGCAACCCTCGCGGCCCAGCTTGGCGCGGTTGACGACGATGTCTTTACCGCTCGTCATCTTCCACTTTCCGGCACTGTAGCGCTTATAGAACGCCTCGCGCGCCTTCTGCTGCTGCTTGACCAGCTTGGCGCCCTTCTTTTTGTTGAGACCGCGCTTCTTGCGCACGATCTCGACGCGGTCCTCAAAGGGCGCAGTCACCAGCACGGCGATGTGGTTGGGGTTGTTGCGCAGCAGATAATCGGACAGACGGCCTTCGATAATGCAGCTCTCGGTCTCACCCAGATCCAAAATCACCTGGCTCATCTTTTGGAACAACTTGTCCGAGTACGAACGCGCATCGTAGCGGTCGGGCAGAAACGCCATGTTCTCCACGGCCAGGCGCTCGTCGTAGGCGGCCATCTTGTCGAGCGACTCACCCGCGCGCAGCGAAGCACGCACCAGCAGCTCGTTATCGTACAGCGGAATCCCCAGCTCATCGGCGAGGATACGACCAATCTCGTGGCCCTCGGCGCCAAAGTCGCGCGCGATGGTAATGACCACAGGATTCTTCTTATTCTCCAGATCGCTCATCGCGATTCCTTTCTCTATGTGATAAAGGGACAGTCCCTTTGTCACATTCTACGCTGCCACAATACGACGTTGATACGCTCGGACCAGCAACGAGATACCAAAGTTGAGCACAAAGTACATCGCAAATACCAGGCCGTAGAGCATAAGCACCTGCGACAGGTCGATCGCATGGGCCATCACGACGTTTGCCGTGTACATGAGCTCGGCCACGTTAATGCCCGAAAGATACGAGCTGTCCTTAATGACAGTCGTGCACTGGCTAAACAGCGCCGGAATGATCGTCTTAAACGTCTGAGGCAGAATGATGTAGCGCATGGTGGCAAAGAAGCCGAAGCCCTGGCTCTGTGCTGCCTCAAACTGGCCGCGCGGAATCGAGTTGAGGCCGCCGCGCACAATCTCGGCCATAACAGCGCTGGTAAACAGCGTAAAGGCGATGGTCGAAATCACAATGTCCAAACCCTGCACCGTAAAGTAGATAAACAGGATCCACAGCAGGTTTGGCGTGCAACGGAACAGCTCAATATAGGCGCTCACCAAAATACGGAACGGGCGGGGCGCATAGCTCTTAACGAGCGCCAGCACCGTGCCAAAGATGAGCGAGAAAAAGATCGACAGCGCCGAGATCTCGATCGTCTTAACAAAGCCGCCCCAAATGTAGAGCAAGTTGGTCGCGTTGAAGATTTCCATGCGCTAGGCCTCCTCTACGTTGTCGAGCCCCAGCTCGGCCAGGCTCACACCGCGCGGACGCTCCTTTGAGCGGCGCTCGAGCCACTGCACCAGCATGGCGAGCGGAAAGCAGATGATGAAGTACATAAGGCAGCAGACGATGTATCCCTGCAGGTAGCCGTACAGACTCACAAAGTTGTCGGAACGGTACATAAGGTCGCCGCCGGCCACAAGCGCCAGCACCGACGTGTTCTTGACCAGGTTGAGCGCCTGGTTACACAGCGGCGGCAGAATGATCTTGAATGTCTGGGGCAGCACGATGTACCAGTATGCCTGCGCACGGGTGAAGCCCTGGCTCTGGGCCGCCTCCATCTGACCGCGCGGAACCGCCTCGATACCAGTGCGGATAACCTCCGAGATGTAGGCCGCGTGATACAGGCCTACGCCCAAGAAGCCCAGCACGAACGGCGCGATGCGCACCGGCTGGTCGGCACCGGTTATGGCCTGCAAAAACTGCGGACCGGCCATGTACATAAAGAGAACCTGTACGGGCAACGGGGTGTTCTGGTAAAACTCAACGTACACGCGGCTTATGGCACGCAGCACACGCGAACGGGTGGTAGAGAACACACCCAGCAGCGTGCCCAGCACCAGCGACAGCAGCAGACCGGCAACGACCACCTGTAGCGTCACGCCAAAGCCCTCCCAGAAGGGCCCCATGTTTTGAAATGTCGTCGACCAACGGTCGGCGTCAAATAATCCTTCGAGCATTTGATTCCTTCCTTGGACGATGCGCCTATACAAGACCCCAGGTCTTGACCTCTTGGTCGAGCCAGCCGTCGGCTAGGCGATCGCAAATCACCTGATCGACCACGGCCGAAAGGTCGCAGCCCTTCTTGGTCGCCACGCCGTAGCCCTGTTCGCCAAACTTGACCTCGGGCTGCAGCAGCTCAACGGTCTCGTTCATGTAACCGGCCAACGTGGAGCGGTCCATGGCAAAGACGTCGATATTGCCGGCATCGAGCGAACTCTTGATGATGGGGTAGCCGCTAAAGGCCCTAAACTCGGGCTTGCAGCTAAAGCCGTTGTCCTTGATCATCTGCTCAATCAGTCCCTGCGTGGTAGCACCCTGGCTCACGCCAATGACCTTGCCGTCCAGATCCTCAATCGAGGTAAAGCCCGAACGCTTCTTGACCATGAGTCCCACGTAGTCGGTGCGGTACGGCGTCGAGAAATCCCAGCTCTTCTTGCGCTCGTCGGTGATGGTGTAGGTCGCCGCGACCACGTCGAGTTGGCCGTTATCGATCAGTGGGCCGCGCGTCTTGGGCGTTACGTCGGTAAACTCGACAAGCTCCTGGGCACGAGCCTTCTTGTAGCTCACACCAAAGACGGCAGCGGCGATCTGGTAGCACAAATCGACTTCCATGCCCTCAAAGCGGCCCTTGGCGGTGTCGTAATAGCCGTAGCCGGGAACATCCTTCTTAACGCCGGCATTCAGATGGCCACGCGACTTGATGGCCGCAAGCTTGGACCCCTTGTCGGAGCCCTCACCGCTGGTGGAGTTGCCGCAACCGGTAAGCGCGGTCCCCGTCAGCGCGAGCATGCCGGCGCCAGCCAGCTGCAAAAAGTGACGGCGCGACACGGCCGCCCTCGTCATATCCGTCATGTCCATCACCGCGCCTAGTGCAGAATCTTGGACAGGAACTCGCGGCAACGCGGGTTCTCGGGGTTATCGAAGAAGTGCTCGGGCGTGCCCTCCTCCAGGATGCGGCCGTCCTCCATAAAGATGACGCGGTCGGCCACCTGGCGCGCAAAGCCCATCTCATGCGTCACGCAGATCATGGTGATGTCCTCCTGTGCGAGCTCAATCATAACGTCCAGAACCTCCTGGACCATCTCGGGGTCGAGCGCCGAAGTCGGTTCGTCAAACAGGATGATGGGCTGCTTGGTGCACAGGGCACGGGCAATGGCGATGCGCTGCTGCTGACCGCCCGAGAGGTTCTGCGGATACTCGCCTGCCTTATGCGCCATGCCGACGCGCTTGAGCGCGGCGATGGCGATCTCGGTCGCCTCCTCCTTGCTCTTCTTTTGCAGCTTGATGGGTGCGAGCGTCAGGTTGCCCAGCACCGTCATGTTGGGATACAGGTTGAACTGCTGAAACACCATGGAGCTGTACTTGCGAGCCATCTCCAGGTGATTCTTTTTGGTGAGCGGCGTACCGTCGATGACGACCTCGCCCGACGTGGGCTCCTCCAGATAATCGACGCAACGGATGAGCGTCGACTTACCCGAGCCGGAAGGCCCGATCATTACGAGCTTCTCGCCGCGCTTGACGGTGAGATTGATATCTTTGAGCACATGCAGGTCGCCAAAGTACTTGTTGAGATGCTTGATCTCGATCATGTCTGCCATGAATGTCCCTTCCCTGCGTTTACACGAGTTGAACTATTGTACGGAAAGAACCGCGTTTCCGCAGCCCACACTATATTCCCGTAAAGAACCCGCAACCTTTAACCCACTCATTGGGGACAGGCTTAAATGAGTACCCGCTCATTGGGCACTCATTTAAGCCTGTCCCCAATGAGCACCGCCCAGCAAAAAGGGGCGCGACCGCAATGGCCACGCCCCCTCAACATCGGCTATGTGTCGGCCGGCACTTACGCCAATTTTGCTCCGACGATCTTTGCCGCGGCAGGCTTATCGAAGTTGCCGCCGGTGGCCTCGCCGAGTGCACCCATGACCTGGCCCATCTGCTTCTTGGACGTGGCGCCCAGCTCGGCGATGACCTGCTCGATCAGGGCCTCGAGCTCCTCGCCCGAAACCTGCGCGGGCAGAAGGCTCTCCAGAATCTTGACCTGCTCGGTCAGGTTGTCGGTACGCTCTTGATCGGTGCCGGCCTTGATGGACATCTCCAGCGTCTCGCTCGTCTGCTTAATCAGACGCTTGATCATGCTGTTGACGTCTTCCTCGGTCACATCGCGGCGCTCGTTAACCTCGATATTCTTCACCTCGGCCTTGACCTGGCGAATGATAGACAGGCGAACCTTGTCCTTAGCCTTCATGGCCGCGATCATTTCCTTCTGCAGCTCTTCGTTGGTCATCTGCAAATCCTCTCTAATAGCGTGGGCGGCACTCGCGCGAGCACCGCCCCATGATTACTCAGTCGTCGACGAATCGTCGGTCGAGCTCTTGGTGACGCCCTTCAGGCTCACGTTGTAGGGCACATCCTTGGGCATGGGGTTGACGGTAATGTCGGCGTCTTTCTTGTACTGCTCCAGCCACTCGCTGTATGCAGTACTGGCCGCCTGCGTCTTCACCACGTTGGAAACGTACTTCTTGATGTCCTTGGGCACCTGCTTGATGTCATCGACCTGGCTATCGACATGGAAGTAGTCGGTGCACTTGATGATGTGGTAGCCATAGGTCGACTCGACGACTTCGCTCACGTCGCCCTTGTTGAGCCCCTCGAGCGCCGTCTGGTAGCTGTCGACAAAGGTGGTGAGCTTATCCCAGCCCACATCGCCCTTCTTCTCCTTGGAACCGGTGTCCTCGGAGTACTGCTCAACGGCGTCCTCAAAGCTCAGCTCACCGGAGTTGATCTTGTCCAGGCACTCCTGCGCCTTGGCCTTGGCGGCAGCCTTGTCCTCGTCGGAAGCGTCGGAATCAACCTTGATCAGGATGTTCGACGAGCGGCGGGCGTCGTTGTAGCTGGACAGGTTTTCGTTGATGTAATCGACGATCTCGCTGTCCTTGGGCTTGCTCGTGGGCGCGACGGCATCCTTGAGTTTCTGCTGCGCCAGACTCTCCTTGAGCGAGTCCTTGTAGGTGTCCTCGGTGTAGCCGTAGGTCTTAAGGGTCTTCTTAAAGGCCTTGGCACCGCCCGCGCTCTTGCACGCGTCCTTCCAAGCCTTCTCGACCTCCTCGTCCGACACCGTCACGCCGTTCTCCTTCTGTGCCTGTTGAAGCAGAATCTGCTGCGTGTAGGAGTCGATGAGCTGTTTGCGGTACTTCTTGGGCGTCAGGTCGTTGTCGACCAGATACTGCGCCCAGTCCTTGTCCTTGGTGTAACCGTAGGACGTGCGCATGCTCATGATCTGCTTGGTTACGGTGTCCTCGGTGAGGTTGGTGCCGTTGATGGTGGCGGCGACACCGCCGGTAAGCTTGTAGCTCGAGGTATCCTCTGCCTGCGACATGAGACCGGAGCATGCCATGGCCGAGACGGAAAGCAGCATTGCCAGCACGCCGATAACCACCAGGACGATCTTGACGGTCTTAGACACGTACGTCTTGCGCTGCTTCTTACGAGAGCTGGAGGCAGTGCGAGCCTGCTGCTCGGGCGTCGGCACGGCCTCGGAGTTCTTTTTCTTGTTTGCCATAGTTGGCCTTTCGCATCACGAATCGAACAAACGCCATTGTGTCACAACGCGGACCCCGCGACACACCTGGTGCATGGGGGACAGGTTAATCTGCACCATTTTGGTGCAAAGGGGGCTGTTCTGGCTGTCGGCAGTTAGGGACATTCCTTTTCTGCCGGCAGTTAGGAACAGTCCCCAAGTGCCAGCCCTAAAAGTGGCGACGGATGGCGTCGACCATGCCCTGGCATGTGGTCTGGCCGAGCACATCGGCTGCGGCGTCGGCATCCATAAAGATATTCATAAGCGATTGCAGGGCCTCGACCTGGCCGCCCGGCTCGGCGATGCCCAGATTGATGATGATCTGCGCCGGCACGGGGGCACCCATGCCCGCCATTGCGCTGAACACCACGGGCGCCGCGGGCTTCACCACCGCGATATAGGGCTTAGCCACGAACCCCGGATCGGTGTGCGGGATGGCGATGTTGGCCGCCGGCATGGCAAGACCCGTGGAATAGGCATCCTCGCGCGTGCGGACGGCATCGAGCCAACCGGGCGCAATGTAGCCGCGAGGCGCAAGCTCGTCCTCGAGCCGCGCAAACACCTCATCCGGCGTCGCACACTCCCAATCAAAAAACACCAGCTCAGGCGTAAACAGCGCTTCGTTATCCGCCATGCGCTCACCTCTCTCACCTAGTCACCTGCGACGTTCTTGAATGACTAGTCGCTAAAGACCGTCCCCGATGACTACTCAAACAAAAGGTGGCCACGCGCGCCTTGGCGCCAATGACCACCCTGACTACTCGGCTAAATTGTACTGTGCGCCGCTAGCCGCGAGGCGCGTCAATTGCGACCTTGCCGCTCTCCAGCACGTGGACGCGGCCGTCGGCGAGCATCTGCACGACCTCGGGATACAACACGTGCTCAATCGCGTGGATGTGCTCCTCGAGCGTGTCGACATCCCAACCTTCCTCGACAGCCAGCGCGCGCTGGGCGATGATGGGGCCGTTGTCGTAGATCTCGTTGGCAAAATGCACGGTCACGCCAGTTACCTTGACGCCGCGCGCAAACGCGTCGTCGATCGCATGGGCACCGGTAAAGCTCGGCAGCAGCGCCGGATGCAGATTGACCACGCGGTTGGGAAACGCCGCCAGCAGCGGCGTGTGCACCATGCGCATGTAGCCGGCCATGACCGCATACTCGCAGCCGCGCTCGAGCAGCTCGTGCGCGATGATCTCGTCAGCGGCGATGGGGTCGGCGTAGACATCCTTGGACAGCGTGAGCGTCTGGATGCCCGCGCGCTCAGCGCGCTGCAAACCCTTAGCCGAAGGACGGCTCGACACCACAAGCTCAATCGAGGCGTTGAGCTTGCCGGCGGTGATCAGATCGATCAGCGCCTGCAGGTTGGTACCCGAACCGCTGATGAGCACACCGATCTTGAGCGGCTCGGCCGTATCGGTGCCGGTCGGACGGGTGTAGGGCACAAAGCCCAGGCTCGCGGCAGCAGCCATCTGCTCGTTAGCGCTCATCGGAGTACACGACCTTACCGGAGCCCTCGACGCACTCGCCCACGCGGAACGGCTTCTCGCCCAGCGCGACCAGGGCCTCGGTCACCGCGGCCTCGTCCTCGGGAGCGACGATCAGGCACAGGCCGACGCCCATGTTGAAGGTCTTGCATGCCTCGTTGGGCGCGAGCTCGGCCTGGCGCGACACGTAGGTGATGACGGGAGGAACGTCCCAGCCCATCTCGGCACCGTTGCGGGTGACCACGGCGTCGACGTCGTCGGCGAGCGCGCGGTTGAGGTTCTCGGTAATACCGCCGCCAGTGATGTGGGCAATGGCGTGCACCGGAGCGCCGCCGCGCAGCAGCTCCAGAATCGGCTTGACGTAGATGCGCGTGGGAGCCAGCAGGGCGTCTGCCAGCGAAGCACCGCCGAGCTCCTCGAGCGGACGGCTCAGCTCCTCCGCCTTAGCGGCGGCCTCGGGCGTGCCCGGCTTAATGCCGTCGACGCCGATGACCTTGCGCACGAGCGAGTAGCCGTTGGAGTGCACGCCGGTGGAAGGCAGGCCCAGGATCACATCGCCCGGGCGGACGTTTGCGGGGTCGAGCATCTTGGGACGGTCGACGACGCCCACGGTAAAGCCGGCAAGGTCGTAGTCGGCAGGAGCCATGACGCCGGGGTGCTCGGCCATCTCGCCGCCCACGAGCGCGCAGCCCGCGAGCTTACAGCCGTCGGCCACACCCTTGATGATCTTTGCCATGTGCTCGGCCTCGATGTGGCCGATGGCAACGTAGTCCAGGAAGAACAGCGGCTCGGCGCCCGAAGCCAGAATGTCGTTGACGCACATAGCGACCAGGTCCTGGCCCGCCGTCTCGTGACGGTCCATGATCTGGGCGAGCACGAGCTTGGTGCCCACGCCGTCGGTACCGCTAATCAGAATCGGGTCTTCCATATCCTTAAGCGCGGCAGCCGAGAACAGGCCACCAAAGCCACCGATGCCGCCGATGACCTCGGGACGGTTGGTGTCCTTAACCATCTGCTTAATAGCGTCGACGGCGCGGCCGCCCTCGGCGGTATCGACGCCGGCATCCTCATACGTCACATGCTTGCTGTCGCTCATCTGAGCCTTCCTCTCCCACTACCGTCCGCCGCCCGGGCGCCAAACGGTGCTCATAGTTGCGTTCATTTCGGCGCGCGCCATAACAACGCGCGCCGTCATATCAACAAAACAGCAGGTAAAACCTACCAAAATAAACCTGTCCCTTTTTGGCAGGTTTTAGGCCTCGCCGTGCTTCTCTTCCCAGCTGCGGTCGTCGTATTTCTCGACCACGGCGTCGTCGTCAAAATGCAGCGGCTTATCCAGGTTTCGGGGCTTAAAGCCCTCCATAAACTTGTCGCGGCCAAAGCTCTCGGGAATCGCCACGGGGTAGCGGCCGGTAAAGCACGCATCGCAGTAGCCGCCCTTGGGCATGACCTTCAGCAGGCCCTCGACCGAAAGGAAGGCCAGCGAATCGGCGCCGATATACTCGCAAATCTCGTCGACCGTCTTGTTGGCGCTGATAAGCTGCGACTGCACGTCGGTATCGATACCGTAGAAACACGGCCAGATGACCTCGGGCGAGTTGATGCGGATATGAATCTCCTTGGCGCCGGCGTTGCGCAGCATCTTGACGAGCTGCACCATAGTGGTGCCACGCACGATGGAGTCGTCGATCACGACGAGGCGCTTGCCCTCGATGTTGTCGCGCAGCGGGTTAAGCTTCATGCGCACGCCCATGGCGCGCAACTCCTGCGTAGGCTCGATAAACGTACGGCCCACATAGCGGTTCTTGATGAGGCCCTCGCCAAAGGGAATACCGCTCTCGTGCGAATACCCCTCCGCGGGCGGCAGGCCGGAGTCGGGCACGCCGATGACCAGGTCGGCCTCGACGGGCTCCTCATGTGCCAGCTGACGACCCATGTCGTAACGGCAGGCGTAAACGCTCTTGCCGTTCATGATGGAGTCGGGACGGGCGAAGTAGACCTGCTCAAAGATGCAGTTGGCGGGCTCTTCGGCTGCAGGCACGCCCTGCTCGGATACCAGACCCTCGGCGCTGATGCGCAAGATCTCGCCGGGACGGACGTCACGGACGTACTCGGCGCCCACGATGTCGAGTGCGCAGGTCTCGGAAGCAACGACCCAGCCGCCGGCGCGCGTGACATGGACGGCGGAGTCGACCGTCGCGGCGCCGTCTTGCGAGGGCAGCTGCGAAACGGATGCGGCATCGGCCTGGTCCAGACCCTCGTCCACCAGCTTGCCCAGCACGAGCGGGCGAATGCCGTGCGGATCGCGGAATGCGTAGAGCGCCTGCTCGTTGATAAGCGTCATGGCGTAGCCGCCGCGCACGAGCTCCATGGTCTTGCGAATGCCCTCACGCAGATGACCCGTACGCTGGGTAAAGTAGCCGATAAGCTTGGTCGCGACCTCGGAATCCGAATTGGAGAGGAACGGCACGCCCAGCTCGATCAGCTGGCGGCGCAGCTCGTCGGTGTTGACCAGAGTGCCGTTGTGAGCAAGCGCGATAATGACGCTGTTGATGGTAGAAAGATGCGGCTGCGAGGCTTCCCAGCTCTTGGCACCGGCAGTGCCATAGCGCACGTGGCCCACGGCCAGCTGGCCGGAGAGCGTCGACAGGTCGGCGTTGGAGAACACGCGGTCGAGCAGGCCCAGGTCCTTGCGAACCATAACCGTGCCGCCGTCACCCACGGCGATTCCCGCCGATTCCTGGCCGCGGTGCTGCAGTGCACGCAGGCCAAAGTACGTCAGTCGAGCCACGTCGCGATCGGGCGCCCACACACCAAAAATGCCGCATTCCTCATGCAGCTGGTCGGAGTCCGGATCATACGTCGACATGGTCTTCACCTGTCCCGCGGCGCGCTCGGCCGCGTGGATGGTTTCTTGAGACATGGCATCCCCTCAGAGCCTCGTTATTTGGCGTTACCTGCCCTATTATACGCACGGCAAGACAAGCACTCCCGCGCATGAACAGCGCTTTTTAAAAGCCCACCGAGCTTATAATCCGTTTTGCAGCCAAACATTTTATTGGGCAACCGCCTCGGGGCCGACGATCCCGCATACTTCCGTTGCGACGCGTCTCGTCCACCGCTAGGGCTTACATTGCTGCAATTGGGTCGTTTGTCCTGTCTTTTAGCAGGTCGGCGGCGTATCCTTGTACCTACAGCAAAACGAGAAAGGTTCTATATGGATCGAAACGAACTCGACCCCAGCGTCCCCAGCGCCACGGAGGTCAAGAAGATCCCCCTCATCATTAAGGTGTACGCCGTCCTGTGCATCCTGTCCGGCGTGGGCACGCTCCCTTCGGTCGGCGCCTTTATGTGGCAGGTC
This sequence comes from uncultured Collinsella sp., assembly GCA_959021215.1. Classification (GTDB taxonomy): domain Bacteria; phylum Actinomycetota; class Coriobacteriia; order Coriobacteriales; family Coriobacteriaceae; genus Collinsella. Next base: position 43,999 of record CAUEUQ010000007.1, read on the forward strand.
ATCACCGCGCTCATCAACGGCAACGCCGCCGCCAAGCTCGGCGACAACACGCTCGTCGCGGTCGGACTGATTGTCGCCGGCATCATGCTCTCGGCTGCCAGTGCCGTCATCCTGATCATCTTTGGCCTGGACCTTATCAAAAACCAGCGCCGCAACGCTGCCCGTCTGTCCTATATCCTTATCGCGTTTACCGTCGTCGAGCTTTTGGTTGACGTGATGCTCCAGGGCATCGGGCCCTTCTTGCTGCGCCCTGCCATCCAGCTCGGCATCCTCGTCGCGCTTTCGGCCACCGTCGACCCCACGCTGCGCCAGGAGCGCGAGCTGCAGCGCCGCCTGCAGGAAATGCTCGATCGCGACGCCGCCGCCGAGGGCATGCTCGGGCGCGATGAAACCGGCGAAGGCTACATTAAGCTCAACTACTTCAACCTGTTCTGGGTATTCTTTGTCTGCTGCATACTCGGCCTGATCGCCGAGGACATCTGGCACATGACGGTCGACGACCCGGGCGTCTACCAGAACCGCGCCGGCATGCTGTTTGGCCCCTTCAGCCCCATCTACGGATTTGGCGCCGTACTCATGACCATGGTGCTCAACCGCTTCTACAAAAAGAACCCCATCATTATCTTTTTGGTGAGCGCGCTGCTCGGCGCAAGCTTTGAGGTGTTCGTGGGCTGGTTTATGCAGACCTCGTTTGGCGTGGTCTCGTGGAGCTACTCGCATATGAAGCTCTTTGGCATGCCCGATCCGCTCGCCGTCCTTACCGGCGGACGTACCTGCACGGGCTTCGCCTGCCTGTGGGGCCTGGGTGGCCTCATCTGGATCAAGCTGCTGTTGCCGAGGCTGCTCAAGCTCATCAACATGATTCCGTGGAAGAGCCGCTACTCCGCTACCGTCATCTTCACCATCATTATGCTGGTCGATGGCGTTATGACACTGCAGTCGCTCGACTACTGGTACCAGCGCGTCAACGGCACGGAGCCGGATATTCCCGTTGCGCAGTTCTACGGCAAGTACTTCGATAATGACTTCATGGAGAATCGCTTCCAGAGCATGACCATGAGCCCCAAGGATGCGACGCGCGTGTAGCGTCAACCGCGTCCAAAACGCAAAATGCCCGCCGGTATCACACGTACCGGCAGGCATTTTTATAAACGAGTCTTCTATCGACGCAAGCCTCTACGCCTCGCGCTCGACCTCACTCACGCATTCGTTCTTGATGGTGCCAACGAGTGCCTGCAGCGCATCGACCACGTGCGGGCGAATGTCCCCGCCGATGAGCACGAGCATGATGTCGTCACCCACGGCGAGCTCGCCGCTTGCCAGCCACACGCGCACATAGCCGATACCCGGCATCGCGCTCGTGGCCTCGATAGCAGCCTGCACCTTCTGAGCATCGAAGCCGAACACCATGCCGCCCACCTTGTGGCCCGGCGCCACGCCATCGGTCTCGACACCGCGCGCCTCGGCCTTGGGCGTCGCGCGCACCACACCGTTATGTGTCAGATACATACCGCACGCAGGTGCCGACGAATCGGCCTTGGCCTCGCGCAGCCAAGCATCAACCGAAGGCATCATTTTGCCATTCTCGAGCATCATTTCTCCCTTACCGTCGTCGAGTAGCCAATTTGGAACGGGGCTTTTTTAGCTACTCTCGAACAACTTATTCCTCGACCGGCGTGAGCACCATGACAGCACGCGTGTTGCTCAGCGATAACGAACGACAGGTCACAAGCGTTACGACCTTGGTTGCCGAAGCAGCACGATCGGTGGCATCGCTCGCCACGGCAGAGGCACCGTCGAGCATCTCGGACAGGTAGTTCTTGAGCCCGTCGTCGCCCTCAAAATTGGGTATGCGCGCCTTGGCATACGTGTCCTCGACAACTTTGGTCGCCAGCGGACGCAGCTTATAGGTGGCGTCGCGCGTGATGTAATACACGTACTCTATGCTGTCGAACGTCGCCTGATCGGTCGTGTCCGAGATCACATTGAACATCGATCCGTCGTTCATGTGGTGACCATAGATCGTAGTCTGCTGATCCACCATGCCGGGCGCATTGTCCTCGTAATCCAAGAAGATAGCACCCGATGCGTTGGACGTGCCATCGAACAACGTGTTGAGGTACTTGGAGTTATCAGTAGCCTGCACTACTGGATAGTTAATGTTGGTGCCCGGTGCGTAAATCCAACCGACGACCTCGGGATTTGTCTGGGCAAGGGCATTAAAGTCGATAACCGGCACGCCGCTGGCGTCCTTAGCGGGCGCATATTGCTCTTCGATCTTTTGGTACGACTCGCTCGCCTGCTTGTAACCGATCTGCGCATTGATAAAGATGGCAGCGGCGGCAACAATCAGACCGATACCGATGATGATGAGCAGAATGGGAATAATGGAGCGGCGCTTTTTGCGCGGCGGCTCGGTGTAATCCGACGGCGCGGCATGCGATGAAGACCGGGGCGGCTTCTTAGCGGTGCTATAAGACGAAGGGCGATACGCAGCCGGCGTATCCTGACGGCGATGGGACGTCGGCGTTACAGAACGCGGCGCGCGCGGCTGCTGAGGAGAGGATGTCCGACCCTGCTGCGCCGCATGGGCAGCACCCGGCTTCGACGGATCGGGAATCTGAGAAGCCTTGAATCGTTTTCCCTGATAGTCGGACATGGCTCTCCTTATACTGCGGTGAAACGGCGGAACGCCTAGGCGTCGGCCATCTCCTGCTTCATCTTCTCGATAACCTTGCGGTACTCGGGGTCGCAAGCGCCCAGAATCTGCGTGGCGTAGATGGCGGCGTTCTTGGCGCCGTTGATGGCAACGCAGGCCACGGGCACGCCCGAAGGCATCTGCACCATCGACAGCAGCGAATCCATGCCGCCCAGGTCACTCGTCTTCATAGGCACGCCGATGACCGGCAGCGGCGTAAAGGCAGCCACGACACCACCCAGGTGAGCGGCCTTGCCGGCGGCGGCGATAATCACTTTGATACCGCGATCGGCGGCAGTCGAGGCCCACTCGTGGACCTTCGCCGGCGTGCGGTGTGCGCTCGCAATGACGAGCTCATAGGGCACACCCAGCGCCTCGAGCTCGGCGGTGCAGCCTTCCATAACGCCCAGATCGGACTTGGAGCCCATAATGATCCCGACAACCGGCTTCTGATCTGCCATAAACAAAGACCTCCTGTTGAGAACGGCGACGCGGCGGATCCGCGACCCTTAACTACTGAGAGTAGTATAGCTGCTCCCGTCCCTGCGGTCTTTGTGGCGCTTCGCGGGCGGGCCAGGCTTTATCTTCACTCC
>CAUEUQ010000008.1:0-44446 GCA_959021215.1 uncultured Collinsella sp.
GTCCGAGAGGGCGGGATGCCGTTCGAGATGAGGGTCAGGACGCCGGCGCCCGACGAGGAGACGGCGAGTTAGCCGGCAGGTCGGCATGAAACGGCAGGGCCAGGCGAGCAACTCGTCCGGTCTCGGGCGCATCGCCCCTTGCCGGATTCAGATTCGACAAGGGGCGACCATTGTGCAATCGCAAGAAGATGACGGGGCGGAATGTCAATCCTGGTCTAACAGAGCCTTATTTAATCCCCGTCCCTGAAAAATCAATTTGCGGGCAGAAGGGCAAAAGTAGTCAAAAAAGGCCCCGTCCAAAATTAGCTACCCCTTGCACCGATTATTCGCCCGGGTTGATATTCGCGTAGAACTCCGCCCCATCATCGAGCCGCAGGATGCCCACGCGACCGAACTCGGAGCCGGTGGCGGCGGCGCAATCGATATCGATGCGATCGGGCACGCCGGCAGTGTCCTCGCCGCCCAAGCGCACGATCTGCCCTCGTCCCGATTCCTCATCGAGCCCCGCAAGACCACCGACCTCGCAATAGCGCCCAAGCGATACCGTGGGCGTGTGGCCGCTCACCACGACCGGGCCCTTGCCCTCGGCAGAAAGCAGCCCGGTCGGCACATCCCAATAGCCATGGCGAATCCAGAGCAAGTCATCGGACGACTGTACCGCGAGCATCTGCTGCAGCAGCTCGCGATCGGCACCCACCGCTCCAACGCCATCGGCACAATCGACGCCATGCTCAAGCAAAAACGCGCGCGCCGCCTTCATCTCGATTCCAGCATGTACCAGCAGATACGGGCGCTCCTCGGTCTCGACCACCGCGTAGAGCGGCAGCGCGGCCATCCACCGCACGAGCTCCTCGTATGCCTCAAATTCCATGTCGTTGAGCTGCTCGCGCGTCGTCCAGCCACCGTTGATATCCCAGGTCTCGGCATCAAGCGGATCTTGGCCAATGATGGCATCGAGCATGATCTGCTCGTGATTGCCCTTGAGCACGCGGGTGTTGGGCAGCGAGCGCACGAGCTTAATAACGCCGACCGGATCGGGCCCGCGATCGATCATGTCGCCCAGCACGTACAGCGTGTCGTCGGACGTCAACGAGATCTTAGACAGGGCCTCGTCAAGCGCACGCACGTGCCCGTGAGCATCAGATGTCACATAGATCGCCATGGTACGCCTCTCCTTGCATTGCGGCCGAAGCCCGGCGCCGCAACTAAAACTTCAAGTTGAACTTAAACGTTACCCATTGTACTCCGTTGCAATAAAGCTGGAAAGGGTTTCCGAGCAGAGGCAAAGACGGCAGCCGTCTATGACGATATCGCGCATGCCCGCAATCCAACCCCATAAACCCACCATCTTTGGGTACAAATAACCGCAGACAACTGACCGTGCCACGCCAACCACCCAGGAGCGGACACTCCCTATGAACCAGATTCTTCTCTTTATCGGCCTCGTCATTATTCTGTGCCTGACCATCAAACCCGTCGGCAAAAAGCTCCCCTTCCCCACCCTGCTCATCTTTATCGCGCTCGGCATGCTGTTGGGCGTCAACGGCCCGGCGCATATCGACTTTAGCGACTATGCGCTCACCGAAACCGTCTGCAGCACGGCGCTGTTGTTCATCATGTTCTACGGCGGCTTTAACACCAACATCGACCGCGCCAAGCCCGTCGCCGCGCCCGCGGTGTTGCTGAGCACGCTCGGCGTCGTCATCACCGCAGGCATCACCGGCGTGTTCGCCCACTTTGTGCTGGGCTTCGACTGGATCGGCGGCCTGCTGCTGGGATCGGTCGTGGCGTCGACCGATGCGGCCAGCGTCTTTAGCGTGCTGCGCGAGCACAGCCTTTCACTGAGGGGCGGCACCGACTCGCTGCTCGAGGTCGAATCGGGCTCCAACGACCCCGTCGCCTACATGCTCACCGCCGTGCTCGCCACACTCGCGGCCGGCGGCGACATCAACATTCCCGCACTGCTGGCCAAGCAGATTATCCTGGGCGCGGGCCTGGGCCTTGCCATCGGCTGGGCGGCGGGCCGCCTGATTGAACGCGCGCACGCAACGGCCGAGGGCGCGCAGACCATCTTTTTGTTCGCCGTGGCGATCGTCGCATACGCGCTACCAAGCTATCTGGGCGGCAACGGCTTTTTGGCTGTATACCTGGCCGGCATTGTGCTGGGTGCCAGTGACATCACCGGCAAGGTCGAGATGGCGCACTTCTTTGACACTCTCACCGAGATGGCCGAGATGACCATCTTCTTTTTGCTGGGCCTGCTCGTCACACCCGCACGCCTGCCGCAAATGCTGCTACCGGGCCTGGCACTCATGGCATTTATGTTCTTTGTGAGCCGCCCCATCGCCGTAGGCATGCTGCTGGCGCCGTTTAGGACGAACCCTCGCCAGATCGTGCTCGTAAGCTGGGCGGGTTTGCGCGGCGCCGCTTCGGTCGTGTTTAGCCTCTTTGCCGTGGTAGCCGGTGTTCCCGGCGGTCACGACCTGTTTGACCTGGTGTTTGTGATTGCCGTGTCGAGCATTGTGGTGCAGGGCTCGCTGCTGCCGGCGGTGGCCAAGAAGCTCGATATGATCGATGCGGAAGGCGATGTGCGCCGCACTTTTAACGACTACCGCGACGAGGACGGCATGTCGTTCGTCAAGCTCAAGGTAGGCGCTGGACATCCGTTTGCCGGTCGCTCGCTCGCCGATATTGGCAGCGCCACAGACATGCTCGTGGTCCTGGTGCTGCGCGATGGCGCGCACCCGGTGCTGCCCAACGGCGATACTGTAATTGAGGAAGGCGACCTTCTGGTCATGGCAGCGCCGACGTTTGAAGAACGTGCCGAGGTTACGCTGCGCGAGGTCACCGTGACGCCCCACGGTCGCCTGGCCGGCCAGCGTCTGCGCGATGTGCCGCAAGGCAAGCATCCGTTTATTGTGGTGATGCTCAAGCGCGAAGGCCAAACGATCATCCCCGACGGCAACACCCTTATATACGCCGGCGACGAAGCCGTCATTGCCGCACTGGCGTCGTAGTGACCAGGAGGTAGTCAATTTGCGACGAAGAGATCAAGCGCCTAGAGAACCTCATGCCTTCGCTTGCAGTTTTGGATTTACCTGAGGAGTAAAGCACCCCTCCCCCATGTAACCATCCTGTAAATCATAGCGGCGCAGTCGAGTTTTGCCGTGATGCGGTCGCGCCTGGCGCTCCACTGTGCTAAAGTATCCCGAACGTTCAAACGACTACGAGGGAGACTAGAAGATGGCACGTGTGCACAACTTCTCAGCTGGCCCGGCCGCGCTGCCTACAAGCGTGCTCGCCGAGATCGCCGACGAGATGATGGACTACCGCGGTTGCGGCATGTCCGTGCTCGAGATGAGCCATCGATCTAGCATGTACCAGCAGATCATCGACGACGCCGAGGCAACCCTGCGTCGCCTGCTAAGCATCCCCGACAACTACCGCGTCCTGTTTTTGCAGGGCGGCGCCACGCTGCAGTTTGCGGGCATCCCCATGAACCTCATGCGCCGCGGCCGCGCCGGCTACATCGTGACCGGCAACTTTGCCAACAAGGCATACAAGGAGGCCGCCAAGTACGGCGAGGCCGTGCTGCTCGCGAGCTCCGAGAACACCAATTTCGACCGCATACCCACCATGGCCGACATCAACGCGCGCATTGCCACCGAGGCCGCAGGCGACGGGCTCGACTACGTCTACATCTGCCAGAACAACACCATCTTTGGCACCATGTACCACGAGCTGCCCAACTGCGGCGACGTACCGCTGGTCGCCGATGTCTCGAGCTGCTTTTTGTCGCAGCCGCTCGACGTCGAACGCTACGGGCTCATCTACGCCGGCGCTCAGAAAAACGCCGGCGCCGCGGGTGTGACCGTGGTCATCGTGCGCGACGACCTCATCGCAGATGGCCCCGCTTTTGCGCAGACGCCGCAGTACATGGACCTTAAGACCCAGGCCGCCAAGGGCTCCATGCTCAACACGCCCAACACCTTTGGCATCTACGTGTGCGGCAAGGTGTTCCATTGGGTCGAGGAGACCGGCGGACTTGCCGCCATGGCCGAGCGCAACTGGGCCAAGGCCAACCTGCTCTACGACCTGCTCGAGCACAGCGAGCTGTTCCACGGCACCACGCAGGAGGACAGCCGCTCCATCGCCAACGTCACGTTCCGTACCGGCGATGCCGACCTCGACGCCGCCTTTGTCGCAGGCGCGGCCGAGCACCAGATTCAAAACGTCAAGGGCCATCGCCTGGTGGGCGGCATGCGCGCCAGCGTCTACAACGCCGTAACCATGGAAGATGTGCAGGCACTGACCTCGTACATGAAGGACTTCGAAACGCAGCGTAGTTTGAGCCCGCGATCTAACTAGCCCGCAACCCGCGGGCCGACCAGCCACTTCAAACCACCTGTTTAAACCAAACCTGCTAAGGAGTTTTTCATGCGCAAGATCAAAACCATCGACGACATCACCAAAGACGGCAAGGTCGAGTTTGGTGAGGGCTACGAGTTTGTGAGCACCGCCGAAGAGGCCGACGCCATTCTGATGCGCTCGACCGACCTGCACGGCTACGAGCTGCCCGAGGGCATCCGCGCCATCGCCCGCTGCGGCGCCGGCGTCAACAACATCCCCGTCGAGGAGTACGCCAAGAAGGGCGTCGTCGTCTTTAACTCCCCCGGCGCCAACAGCAACGCCGTTAAGGAGCTCGTCCTAGGCATGCTGGTGCTCTCGAGCCGCGGCGTGGTGCAATCAATGAACTGGGTGCGTGACAACGCCGACGACCCCGAGATTCAGGTCGATGCCGAAAAGGCCAAGAAGGCCTTTGTGGGCCGCGAGCTCAAGGGCAAGCGCATCGGTGTCATCGGCCTGGGCAACGTGGGCTCCAAGGTCGCCAACGCCTGCGTCGATCTGGGCATGGACGTTTACGGCTACGACCCGTTCATTTCCGTCGAGCACGCGTGGGTGCTGAGCCGCGAGGTGCAGCGCGTGGGCACGCTCGAGGATCTCTGCCGCGGCTGCGACTACCTCACCGTGCACGTGCCCAGCAAGGCCGACACCATCGGCATGATCAGCACCGAACAGATTAACCTGCTGGCACCGGACGCCGTGCTCATCAACTACGCGCGCGAAACCATCATTGACGAGGACGCCGTCGACGCCGCCCTGCGCGAGGGCAAGCTCAGCTGGTTTAGCTGCGACTTCGCCACGCCCAAGACGGTCAAGATGCCCAATACGTTTATCACCACGCACTCGGGCGCCGGCACCGGCGAGGCCGAGGCCAACTGCGCCGACATGGCCATCAGCGAGCTCAAGGATTACCTGGAGAACGGCAACATCGCACACAGCGTCAACTACCCCGCCTGCAGCATGGGCAAGGCGCGCGCTGCAAGCCGCATTGCCTGCCTGCATGCCAACGTGCCCAACATGATCGGCCAGATCACGGCCATCCTGGCCAAGGACAACGCCAACGTGCAGCGTATGACCAACGAGTCCGCCGGCGAGAACGCCTACACCATGTTCGACACCGACGAACACCTAGACAGCAGCACCATCGAGGCGCTCAAGCAGATTCCGTCGATGTATCGCGTGCGCGTGATCAAGTAGCGCCGACTGACCTGACGGGCAGTTCCCCATGTGGCCTGCCCGTCGCTGACATTGAATGCCCGCGGGGGCGCCTTTCGCACGAGAGGCGCCCCCATTTTTGTGAGCGCTCCATTAAATGCACTGAGCCGCTTCTTGGCATACAATCTGTATGTTGACCTAACTATCTGTGAGGTACCTATGGTTGATACAGATTTTGCTTGGCGGCTTACGCAAGGGCTCGTGCGGATCGACAGTTCAGACCCGGGTGCGTATGAGGACGAGATTGAGCGCTATATCAAAGCGTTGGTTGAGGAACGGTTGGCGCAGCTGAGCTATCCGGTACTCGATGCCGTGCAGATTGCAGAGCACGAAGTACTCCCCGGACGCCGCAATCTAATGGTCACCGTGCCGGGCCAAAGCGACGAGCCACGGCTCGTCTACATCTGCCATTTGGATACCGTCACCTTGGGCGATGGCTGGGACGCGGACATTCCGCCGCTCGGAGCGATCGTGCGCAACGATAAACTCTACGGCCGTGGTGCCTGCGATATGAAGGGTGGCCTGGCCTGCGCCATTGCCGCACTGGTCCATACGCTCGAGCGCGTGGCGGCAGAAGGCGAGCTGCCCCACCGCGGCTTTTCACTCATCTGCTCGGTCGACGAGGAAGACTTTATGCGTGGTTCAGAGGCAGCTATCGATGCCGGCTGGGTCGGCTCGCGTGAATGGGTGCTGGACACCGAGCCCACCGACGGACAGATCCAGGTGGCGCACAAGGGGCGTACGTGGTTCGAAATTGAAATGACTGGCGTGACGGCGCATGCGAGCCAGCCCTGGAAGGGCGCGGATGCCGTCGCCGCCATAGCCGAGGTCGTGTGTTCGCTCCGTCGCGCGTTTATGGCGCTGCCCGCGCACGATGAGCTGGGGCCTTCGACCATCACGTTTGGCCAAATCGAGGGCGGATATCGCCCCTATGTCGTGCCCGACCGCGCCAAAGTCTGGGTCGACATGCGTCTGACCCCGCCGACCGATACGGCCGCCGCGACGCGCATGGTAGAGCAGGCCATCGCCGTCGCCGAAGCCGCCGTTCCCGGTTGCCATGGCAGCTACACCGTGACGGGCGACCGCCCCGCCATCGAGCGCGACCCGAACTCTCCCCTTCTAGCAGCGCTCAAGCGTGCCGCCGATGACGTGACGGACGCGGACACGACCGTCGGCTTCTTTACCGGCTACACCGACACCGCCGTCATTGCCGGCAAGACAGGTAACCGCAATTGCATGAGCTACGGTCCCGGGTCGCTCGCGCTCGCGCACAAGCCCAACGAATATGTGCCCCACGCCGATATCGTTCGTTGTCAGCAGGTGCTAATCGCGCTCGCCGATAACGTGCTCTGGGACGCGAGCGGCCAAGTTGGGGCATAATAAGCCGCGAACAAACCGACTCGTGCGTTAGGACCGCCCATGAAAGCACTTCCGTTTCCCTGCATCCGCCCGGCTCAGGACCGCGTGCTCGAGGCGCTGCCTGCAATGGGCAGCATCCTGAGCGGCAACGATGCTCTGCGCGGAGCCATTGCCGATGGTCTGATGCTCAAGGACCCGGGTGCGGCGTATTACGTGTACGAATGCTCGGGCGAGCCGGGACGTGTGACGGGTGTCGTGGCGATCTGCCCGGTTGGTGCGCTGGCGGGCGGCGACGCAGTTGCCGCCGATACGACCGCCGCTGCGCGCGCAATCGCCGACCTCAAGGTACAGCCCCGTCCCGTAACGCTTGTCTACGAAGCCTCTCCCGTCATGGATATCATCCTCGGCGCCGCAAAAGAGGGCGCTTCACTCTATGCCGTCACCGACCCCGCCGGCATTACGCACCGCGTGTGGGAGGTCAAGCGCGAGGACGCCGTCGGGGCCATCCGCGCCATGCTCGACCAGGCGCCGGAGCCGGCACTGGCCGACGACCCTGCCTACGCTGTCGCACTAGTCGAGGCATCACAGCTCCTGGCCGACGATGCACGTGCCGCCGGCACCTACACGGGCAAAGAGCCGTTCAACTTTGCCGTAGCTGCGCTCTTCCCCGCCGCGCAGGTCAGCGGCGGCGCGGCGCAGGTTCCGACGGGTCTGCTCACGCACCAGGTCGCGCGGTTCTAGCAAGACCAGACCGTCCAGCACAAAAATCGGCAGCCCAACAAACAGGGGGCGGAGATGCAGCAGGTACATGCATCTCCGCCCCTTTTGCGTCGAGAAGTTATGCCGACGACCCGTGCCGCCGCGCTCGCGTTATCCGCGCTGCGGACCCGCAGTAGCCACGAGCGGTTCAAGCCCCAGCTCGCGCGCGTAGTCTTCCTGCGTAAAGACTTCGACCAGTTCAAACGTATCGGCCGCATCGTCAAACGCAAACTGCAGCACTGAGCAGTTGCCCGGCACGCGTTCGCGCTCGTCGGCCGCCGCGCCCCGCACGTGGTCCAAAAACTCCTTGATAGCCGAGCCGTGGCTCACCGCGAGCACGCACTCGTGGTCCGGACGTCGCATAAGATCGGTTATCGTCGCCGCCATGCGCTCGCGCACCTGCATCTGGCCCTCGCCGCCAAACTGACGATAGAAATCTCGCCACGGCCGCTCGGGCATAAGCATCACGCGCTCGGCCTCAAAGTCGCCAAAGAACCACTCACGCAGACCGTCCAGGCGCTCGTACGCCAAGCCCGGCCACAGGTTGGCGATAGTCTGCTCGGTGCGATGAAGTGTGGAGGTGTAGGCATGATCGGGTTCAATGCCGCGCGCACGTAAGAACATGCCGGCACGTGCCGCCTGGTCGCATCCCAGCTGCGTGAGCGGCGAGTCACTCCAACCCTGAATAATGCGCTTAAGGTTGAATATTGTCTGCCCATGACGAACCAGATACAGGTCTTTATTCATAGGGGTCCTTTCGTTCGTTACCAATCAAGGAGCGAAAACGCACCGTCGCAATAGCCAAAATGAAGCACGGCACCGTTGTCGGGTAGCTCTCCCCCGCCAGTCACATACTCAAGAAACTCCTGGCAGGAAGAGCCGTGGGAGACTGCCAGCACACAGTCGTGCTGCGGCCTGGCCATGATGTGGGACAGCGCCGCGACCATGCGCGACTGGAGCTCGCCTTCAGACTCGCCACCAAAGGCCACCGGATAATCGCCCCAGGGCTGCGGCGGCATCTCGCGATTTGATGTACCCTCCAGCGAGCCCAAATGCCACTCGCGCAGGTCATCGACCAGCTCTATCGAGCGGCCCTCACCAGCAATTAGCTCAGCCGTATGCCGCGCCCGGCCCAACGGCGAGGAATACACACGGTCAAAGGTCACGCCACGCGCCTCAAACGCCGCGCGCGTCGCCAGCGCCTGCTCGCGCCCGCGCGCCGTAAGCGGCGAATCGTGCCCACCCTGCAAAATGTTCTGCACATTGAGCTCAGTCTGCCCATGCCGCACCAAATACAAATCTGCCACACGTCCTCCCCTCGCACCACCGCAAAGGGGACAGGTACCTTTGTGGTGGTTTACCGCCGGATCACACCGCGGTGACGCTCAGCTACACCAGTACGTCGGCAAGCGGGCGCTTGGGTACGTGGTGCACCTGCGCCTCGTCGCGCCAGTAATTAATTGAGCCGTCGGGGTTGGAATCGATCGCATCAATCACCTGCGTCTCGGCCGGAACGCCAAACGCCATGATCAGCTTGAGCTCATACTTGTCGCTATCGAGCCCCATGGCATCGATCGCGTGGGGCGTAAAGGCCTTGAACATGCAGGCAGCCACCTCGGGCGTGGCGCTGCGGGCGGCGAGCATCATCGTCTGCGCGGCAATGCCCGTGTCGACATCGGTAATGGGAGCGGCGGGCTTGCCCGGAACGGTGCGCTCGGCAAGAATCGCGATGTAGCCGGTCGGGCGCTCGCCCTCGGCAGGACCCGACCAGTCCTTAAGCGCGCCGGCCCATGCAAGCTCGTCAAACACGCGAGCGCAGTCCTCGGAACCGCTTACCACATGAAAACGCAGACGCTGAGCATTGGCGCCGCAGGGAGCCAGGTGCGCCAGTTCCGCCAGCTCGAGCAAAAACTCGCGCGGCACGCGCATGGACTCGTCAAAGCGACGGCACGTACGGGCGCGGCGGACCAGCGCGTCAAACGTGTCCAGGCCGAGCTTTTCGCAACCTTGCTTTGCCATCGACTCCGCGCTAGACGGCGCCGCGGGAACTGTTTCGTTCATAGGGACCCCCAATTTCGGGCAATTGTTCTTAGGAAAATCTAACCTAAAACGTAGGCAATAACGAACAGGGCTGCAATGTTCTACACCTGTTGAATAGAAAATCGCGACGTGGGGAACAACGGAAACAATTCGGGGCCTTTGGGTTACGTTTCACCCTCCCCGACCCATACGTCAGCGCCTTTAGGCGATACTGGTCGTAACGATCAAGGCTTACGCCGCACGGAAAGGAGACATTATGGGCATCTTTAAGAATGATGACCAAAAATCGAGCCAGTTTGGATTTGACGAGAAAAGCATGGCAGGCAAGGCCGTCAAGGCCGTGCGCTGGATTTACGCCATCACGGGCGTCTTGGCGCTCGTCGCCGGCATCGCACTGCTGTTTGCGCCCGCCAAGTCCCTCGTCTTCTTAACGACTGTCTTGGGCTTCTACTTTGTGATCACGGCCGCGATCAGGCTGTTTACCGCTGTTTTCGAGCCACTGCTGCCCACCGGCTGGCGCGTGACGAGCATCATCTCCAACCTACTCATTATCTTGGGCGGCGTCATAATCCTGCGCAACCAGGCCTTCTCGACCGCGACGCTCACCACGATGGTGGTTATCGTGGCCGGCTTTGGCTGGATTGTCGAAGGTGTCATGTCCATTCTGGAGTCCGAGCTTTCGTCCAACCGCGCCCTCGCTATCCTGAGCGGCGCACTCTCCATCATCGCCGGCATGTTCGTGTTTATCTATCCGCTGTGGTCGGCCAAGATGCTCGTTATCTTTAGCGGCGCCGCGCTGCTGGTGTTTGGCGTTACGCTGATTGTTCGCGCTATTCAATTTGGCAAACTGGTGCACTAGATGCCACGAACGCTCTTTATTGATGCCGACGCCTGCCCGGTCACGCGCGAGTCGATTGATTGCGCGCGGCGGGCGGGCGTCGCCGTTGTTATCGCCGGCAACAGCACGCAAAACCTGGAACGGCACATTCGCCGCGACGACCCGCGTGATGCCGAGCACGCGCGACGCGGCTTTTGGGTCACGACGCTCGATGTGAGCGTGGGCGCCGACAGCGCCGACTTTGCCATTGTCGAACGCCTGCAGGCGGGCGACGTGGTCGTGACGCAGGACATTGGCCTGGCGAGCATGGTGCTCGGCCGCGATGCCGCCGCAATCGGTGTGCGCGGGCGTGTGTACGACAAAGCAACCATCGACATGCAGCTGTTTATTCGTCACGAGGAAAAGAAGGTGCGTCGCGCTGGCGGTCGCACCCGCGGGCCGGCAGCCTTCACCAGCGAAGACCGCGCCCGCTTTAAGCGCAACCTCACCGAGCTGCTGCACTAACCAAGATAGATTTTTGGGACATGTCCGGAAATCTGCTTTTTGCTTTGGGCGGTGTGAGCGCTCAAAATCCATGGCTCAACAAAAAACGGGCTTCAAAATGCCATGCGTCGCCGCATTGCGCAGGCGCCGAGCATGGCTATTTGAAGCCCATTTTTTAGGCCTACTTAGAGGCCGAAGGCGGATAGGATAAGGCCCCAGCCGGCACCGATGACGTACATCATGATCAGAAACAGGACGTTTTCGCGGGCGCTGCGGTTGGTGCGGAACAGCACCAGGTAGCCCACACCGGCAGAGATGAGCGTGCCGGCGAGCATCGGGGCCAGCTGCAGCGCGCCTTCCAGGTACAGTTGCGTGATGACAACGCTGGCCGAGCAGTTGGGAATCAGGCCGACGAGTGCCGAGCCCAGGACCGCAAGCGTCTCGTTGCCGCGCAGGAACTGCTCGATCGCGGACTCGCCGAAGGTCTCGAGCACGGCGACCAGAATCAGCGTCACCAGGAAAATGAATACCGATACCTGCACGGTGTGGGAGATGGCGCTGCGGATAATCGACAGGACAGGCGTCCCTTCGTGGGAATGGGAGTGACCGTGACCATCATGGTGTTCATATTCGCCCTCATGACCGTGATCGTGGCCATGTCCGTGTTCGTGCTCGTCCTCGTCTTCATCACAACCGCAATGGTCGCGCTCGCACAACTCGTGGATGTGGTCGGCGCTCACGCCCGCCTCGGCCACCTCGTCGATGATATCACCGCCAGTGTGGTCGTCGTGCGCGCAGTTCACGTGGACCGGGTTGGCCGCGGTTCCCAGCACGGTGCGGCGAATCGCCGCATGCGCGCGAGCGTTACGACGCAGGCCGCGAATGGCGGCGTCCACGATAAAGCCCGTGACCAGCGCGATCAGTGCCTTCGAAGCCAAAAGCATCGCCATGGTCTGCACGGGCACCTGCTCGGCGAGCAACAGCGGCAGCATCTCATCGGAGGTCGAAAGGAACACCGCCACCAACGTGCCCAAGGTCACGACACGACCGGCGTACAGCGTGGCCGCCATTGCCGAAAAGCCGCACTGCGGCACCATGCCCAGCAACGAGCCAACCACGGGGCCCGCGGCACCGGCGCGCTTGATGGCGCCGTTAACGCTGTCGCCCGCGACGTGCTCCAGGGTCTCGAGGGCCAGATATGTCACCAATAAGAACGGTACCAGCGAGAGCGTGTCCTTGCCGGCGTCGAGCAGAATATCAATCAGTAAATCCATGACGGATGGAACCTTTCGTGTCTTTCGGCAGCATTGTAAAAGTCCTAGCGGTCAACTAGGGTATTGTAGTTGTCCTAGGCGCGATGCCAATAGTTGCCCATGGTAAACTATCATCTCGCCACATCTTAATGACCCTGAGCCGCACGACGCGGCCCATCCAAGGAGCAGTTATATGAACGTTTCACAAGCACTCGAATACGAGCGTCAGCCGTTTATTCCCATGTTTATCTATGGCGATCACGGCGCCATGGAGTCCGAGCGCCAGAAGGGCGAAGAGGCCCTCAAGGTGCTCGAGACCGAGTACTTTACCGCCGAGGTCGACCCCGGCTTCGACTTTGCCACCGTGCGCGACCTGGCCGACCGCAACCGCGACCTGTGCGACCAGATTGGCGAGGCACGCCTGCGCAACGTGACGCCCGCGACGCTTTCGCGCGGCCTGTCCGATGCCGACACCTGCGCCGCCATCGGCAAGATGCAAAAGCGCACCGCCGCGTCCGTTATGCGCGAGATCCGCGGCGACCGCGACGCGCTCGGCGTGGCCTACGCCCGCAAGCCCATCCAGGGCACCGTGCTCGGTATCGACATCGAGACTACCGGCCGTGCACCCGAGCGCGGTTATATCATCAATGCGGGTTGGGAAATCATGGAGCTCACCAGCGACGCCGTCCCGCACGACGCCGAGGCGCACTACTGCGGTCTGCCCGACATCTACCGCGGCGAGGATGTGCCGTTGTCGAATATCCACCACATCACCTGGGACGACATCGACGGCAAAAAGCCGTTCCGCGAGAACAAGGAACTGCAGAAGCAGCTGCTCAAGCTTATGAAGAAGTACCCGTACATGGCGCACAACGCCGCCTTTGAGGACAGTTGGTTCAAGATCCACCTGGACGGTTACGCCGAGGCACGCCGCGCCGGCAAGATCATCGTCATCGACTCGCGCCAGATCTGCCGCAGCCTGGATGCCGACGTCCGCTCGCTCCCCCGCGAATCCGCCCCCGCCGCGCTCGAGAACTGGGCGCGCCGCCGTGGAACCCTCGCCGCCGACGCCAACGAGCAGCATCTGGGCCTCGACGACACCGACCTCATGCTCCGCACCGTCCAAGCCGAGTTCAACCTCAAGAACCTGTTTGCCAAGTAGAAACGCCTGCGACAAACCCCGGGGGTAGATCACGAGCGGCCTCGCAGCGGAAAACCCCGCAGCGGGGCCGCCCTACGTTCCACAGATAGATCTGCCATCACAAATTCTGAACCCTCATTTTGAACGATTTCGGCTAATTCCCGACACGTAATTCGTTGTCGGATGGCGATGCATCGATATCAAATGTGCAGCAATTGAGTATTTCTATGCTATAGCCAAGCTGCGAAAACTTTTATTTAGGGCATACCAACCCATAATTGCGTCAAGCTTTTGGTCAGCATTTGGTTAGACCTCTAAAACGACTTTTTCACTCAGCGCCATCAACACGGCATTAGCTGACACGATATATACCATGAGTATCGTATTGTCACATACCACTGCAAAAGCGGTCTACCAGACCGCGCATTCGGTGTCTGCGAAAGGCATCGAGTCCTGTAACCCTGCCGCGATTTACGGATCATGTCCCACCGGAACGCTCCTTGACGCAGCCGCAGAATGGCTCACCAAACATGATGTTTCCCTCGACGCGAATGATTCCCTCGAGGTGATGGTGTTTGATCGCAGGAATGCGCGCCATGCAATGAACTGTCAATGCCACGTTTCTTCAAAACGATTCTCGAACTCACGCTTTATAGAGCTTGAAGATGGCATCTTCATTGTTGGCGTTGAGCTTTGCGCACTTCAGGCCGCCACCTATCTTTCTTTTCGCGAACTAGTGGAGTACTACTTTGAACTGTGCGGCGCTTATTCCCTTGGAACCGACTCTTCCACCTCCTATACCGAGCGTTTCGCGCTCACCTCGACCGAGAGGTTAAAGCAGTTCTTTAATTCCATTACCAGATGCGACGGTCTGGCCCTTGCCCGAAAGGCGATCCAATGTGTGCGCGACGGATGCCGGTCTCCTATGGAAACAGCCTTTGTCATGATGTTAACGCTGCCCAAAAGCGAAGGAGGGCTTGGTATTAAGGGAATTGAGACCGATTACGAGGTGCAGGTCACCACTGCCGCAAAGAATCTCACGAGACGCAAAAAGTTCTTTATGGATGCGTATCTAAAGAAATCTCGCACAGACATTGAATACAACGGTTTTTATCATGACGCGGAAGAAGACCGCGCCATCGATGAGGAGCGCAAGAATGCACTTGCGTCCATGGGGTACGGAATCATCACCGTCAGCCGTTATTCCTTTATGCATGCCAGCTCTTTTGTTAGGGTCATGGAAGCAATCCAGCGGAAAGAGGGCGTACGCCCCTCGCGTTTGCCAAAAGACTTTCAAATCATGCAAGAGGACCTGAGACAGTTTGTGCTCAGAAGGTTTATAGAAGAGAAAAAGCGAATTCAGAAGCAGCTTCGCCAGGATTCCGAAGAGCGTCAACGAATCGACCTCGAAAAAGCAACGCTCGAAGGCATCACGCTGGATGACCCGACAATTAATGAAGTTCCGGCAATCGATGACATGCAGACTGTCGAATCCGACAGCCCATCATTTGCCCAAACAAGCAGCCTCGCGCCCGAGGGCAGGGTCTTCGGGGCCGGAGACTAGGCCGGCTAACAAGGTGGGTACCCTAGCGACGTGCAAAATTGCGAGTATTCAGCAGGGTCGGGTGTCTATCACCCTCGAGTGGATCCAAATGTGAAGCGAAATCACTCTTGCGTGAGAGCGTTAGGCAACATTTGAGGAAGAACTCATCGGATTAACACCCTAAGATAACTCTTGAACTGCATTATATGACCTGCAATAAATTAGCGGACCCCTATAGTTGCAGAATACTCCATTTTTTGCACGGCACGAGGGTACCCACCTTGGCATCGACTATCAAAAAACGCTCAGTCCGGGATCTCGTCCACTATTCCCCATCATTTTGTACAACGAATTACCTGAACGTCATTGACATATGAACATGCACTCATATAATCGAAAGTAAATTATATGAGCGCATGTTCATATGAAAGGATATTGCAATGAGCATCCGCGTTGATGAAACGAAACTCGACATCGAGGCCACCGAACCCGCGATCCCGACCACCTGCTCGCCCGAGGACCTTCCCGACGAGGAGCTTCTCTACGACCTCGCCGACCTGTTCAAGGTCTTCAGCGACACCACGCGCATCAAGATCCTTTACGCCCTCATGGGCCGCGAGCTCTGCGTGGCAGACATCGCCGAAGCGACCGAAACCTCGCAGTCCGCGGTGTCGCACCAGCTGCGCACACTCAAGCAGTCGCACCTGGTTAAATTCCGGCGCGACGGGCGCAATATCCTATACTCGCTCGCCGACGACCACGTCTACACCATGCTCAACCAGGGCATGAGCCATATCTGCGAATAGCAACCAACCACGGTACCAGCGCGGCCTGCACCCAAGCCGCAAAAACGGGAAAGGAACCCACCATGAAAAAGCAGTACAAGCTCGATGAGATCGATTGCGCCAACTGTGCGCGCGAGCTTCAGGACGAGCTGGCCAAGCTCGAGGGCGTCAAATCCGTGTCCGTCAACTTTATGACCCAGAAGCTGACGCTCGAGGCCGATGACGCCGAGTTCGACGAGGTCCTCGACCGCGTTGTGGAGTTCACCGCCGACGCCGAGCCGGACTGCGAGATCATTCTCTAGCCCAGGTTTACGCCAACCCGCAAGGCCGCGCTTGCCGCGGCCTTTGCTCGCGAAATTATATGAGCGAGTGTTCATACATTCAAATGGGAGGATACGAATCATGGCCACCGCCGACCCCAAGAAGAAAAAGAAGAAGCGCAGGAAAAAAGAGTCACTCGAGCATAAGCGCAACCGCATCCTGGTAGCGCTGGGCATTTTTGCCGTGGTGTACGCCCTCGATGAGCTCGGCACCCTCACTGCCGCATTCGGCACCCCGGGCGACATCTACGCCAGCTTTGTGCTGTTCCTCGTGCCGTTTTTGATTGCCGGCTACGACGTACTGCAAAAGGCATTCAATAACATCCGCCGCGGCAAGGCCTTCGACGAGAGCTTCCTCATGGCCGTCGCGACCATCGGCGCGTTTGCCATGGTGCTCTTCCCCGATACCGACCCGCACATGGCCGAAGGCGCCGCCGTCATGCTGTTCTACCAGGTCGGCGAGCTGTTTCAGGCGTACGCCGTGGGCAAGAGCCGCAAGTCGATCAGTGCCATGATGGACATCGCGCCCGACTACGCTAACGTCGAGCAGCCCGACGGCACACTCGAGCAGGTCTTCCCCGATGACATCGCCGTCGGCACCGTGATCGTGGTCAAGCCCGGTGAGCGCGTGCCTATCGACGGCGTCATCGTCGAAGGCGAAACCCAGCTCGACACCGCCGCACTCACGGGCGAGTCAGTTCCCCGCCCCGCCAAGTCCGGCGACGACATCATCAGCGGCTGCATCAACATGACGGGTCTCATCCACGTGCGCACCACCAAGCCATTTGGCGAGTCCACCGTCGCGCGCGTCCTGGAGCTCGTAGAAAACGCCAGCGAAAAGAAGGCGCGCACCGAGAACTTCATCACGCGCTTCGCCCGCGTCTACACGCCCGCCGTCACCGGCGCTGCCGCGGTGCTCGCGCTTGGCGGCGGCTTGGTCACCGGCGCCTGGTCCGACTGGATCCTGCGCGGCCTGACCTTCCTGGTCGTCAGCTGCCCGTGCGCGCTCGTGATCAGCGTGCCGCTCAGCTTCTTTGGCGGCATCGGCGGCGCATCCAAACTAGGCGTTCTCATCAAGGGTTCTAACTACCTCGAAACGCTCGCCGACGTGAACACCGTCGTCTTCGACAAGACCGGCACGCTCACCAACGGCACGTTTTCGGTCGTGGCGGTGCACCCCGAGTCTGGCTATACCGAGCAGTCGCTGCTCGAAGTCGCGGCCCTTGCGGAGTCGTTCTCCGATCACCCCATCGCGCAGTCCGTGCGCGCCGCCTACCATGGCGAGGTCGACCCCAAGCGCGTAAGCGACTCCACCAACGACGCGGGCCATGGCGTGACGGCAACCATCGACGGCAAGCACGTCGTCGTTGGCAATGCCAAGATGCTTGCTGCGGCCGGTATCGACGCTCCCAATTGCGAGGTTGTCGGCACAATCCTCCACGTGCTCGTTGACGGCGTGTACGCCGGCCACATCGTGATTGCAGACACCGTTAAGGCCGATGCCGAGCAGACGATCCGCGACCTGCACGCCGCCGGCGTCAAGCGCACCGTCATGCTCACGGGCGACCGCGAGGAAGTGGCTGCTGCGGTGGCCAAGCAGCTGGGGCTCGACGAGTTCCACGCGCAGCTGCTGCCGGGCGACAAGGTCGAGCGCGTCGAGGCATTGCTGGCAGCCGAATCGGGCAAGGGCAAGCTCGCCTTTGTCGGCGACGGCATCAACGATGCGCCCGTGCTCACCCGCGCGGACGTTGGCATTGCCATGGGCGCTATGGGTTCCGACGCCGCGATTGAGGCCGCCGACGTTGTGCTCATGGACGACAAGCCGTCCAACATTTCCCGCGCGATCCGCGTGGCACGAAAGACCATGGCGATTGTCTGGCAGAACATCATCTTTGCGCTGGGTATTAAGTTGCTGATTCTGGTGCTTGCGGCACTGGGCATCGCCAACATGTGGCTTGCCGTGTTCGGCGACGTAGGCGTGGCGATCATCGCCATCCTGAACGCCATGCGCGCGATGGGTGTCAAGAACCTGTAGCGTTCGTGGGCTGTCCGGCCGGGACCGGGCTTGGTTTTGAAAACGTCCTCGCGCTGACGCTCCTATTTGGCAAGGTGTTTTTTAGAATCCATTTTGCGCTCGGCCTCGAAGGCCTGCCTGTCCCAATCGAGCGGAAGTCCGGCCTCGACCCATGCCTCGTAGGCCCTCCTTATGGGCTTGAGCTCCCTTTGGCCCCTCTCCAGCATCGAGATGTACTTCTCGCTGGTGCCCAGTATGGACGCCGCCCTCACCTGGCTGACCTTCGCCGCGCGCCTGGCCGCCACGAGCCCCGAGGCGTCCTCGGGCCTCCTGACCTCGTACCGGGCGCATCAGCGCCCGGTACGCCTCCCTGGCCACGTAGCGCTTGAGGCACCTCATGACCTCCCTGTCGCTCCTTCCCCGCCCCCTGGCCCTCTCGGCGTACTCGGCGGTCTCGGGGTCGCGCATGACCCTCTGCCTCGCGATCTCGTGCAGCGCGCTGTTCGCCTGCCGGTCGCCGCCCCTGTTGAGCCTGTGCCTCACGGTCTTGCCGCTCGAGGCGGGGATGGGGCAGGCGCCGCATATCGCCGCGAACGACGCCTCGGAGCGCAGCCTGCCCGGGTTGTCCCCGGCCGCGACCGCGAGCTTGGCCGCGCTCACGGGCCCGCACCCGTACATCGCCAGCAGCGCGGGGCAGTTCTCCTCCAGGGACGCCTCGATCGCGCGCTCCATGTCGAGCGCCGCGTCGCGCGCCGCCGCCCACAGGTCCGCCAGCGCGCCGAGCGCGGCGCCCAGCGCGCCCTCGGCGCGCACGGAGGGGAGCTCCTCCATCAGCCTCGGCCCTCCCATGCCGCGGAACCTCGACCTGAGCCCCTCCGGGGCGGTGGTGAGCAGCGACCTCGCGGTGTTGATCGCCGAGGTCCGCGCCTTCACCGCCCCGGAGCGCGCCGCGAGCATGCAGCGCACCCCGTCGACCCACCCGTCCTGGCTCTTGGGGGTCCCGAGCTTCGAGCCGGACATCGCCGCGCGGGCGGCCCTCTCCGCGTCCGACTCGTCGCACTTCCCCTGCCCCGGGCGCCTCCTCTGCGTCCTCGCCGGGGAGAGCGCCTCGCGCACGGGCATCCCCAGCGACGCGAGGTGCCTGGTGAGGCCCGCCCCGTAGGACGACGTCCCCTCCATCGCGACGCAGGCCGGCTCCCCGGCCGCGGCGATCGCCCCGGCGAGCGCCTCGTAGCCCGCCGCGTCGGCGGGGGACCGGCGGGACAGGACCTTGCGGCCCCTCCAGTCCAGGACGCACAGCCAGTGCGAGTCGGCGTGGGTGTCGACCCCGCAGAAGACCGGCCCGCGGGCGCCGGGTGCCGATTCGTTTTGCATGTCTCGCTCCGTTCTTTCCGTGCTCGCCTGGACCGGGCAGACGGCACACTGACGGGGCGCGATAGAATGCGGTTGTTCGGGTCCGCGGTATCGCTCCATGCTCCTATTAGGTCATGCGGCGGTCTCGGCTCGCCGCGGCCCGCGCGGGACATGTCAGGAAACGAGGGCAGCCCTGTGGGCGCCAGCGGAATGTGGGGTCACCGCGCGGTCCGCATCTGATGGTGTCGACGTCAATGGTATACGGGTGCATCATCGACGTCTTCAATACAGAAAATATCAGTGCGGAATGTTTTGGGAGGTAGCCCAAACAGCCCCGGCTGGGTCCTGTGTAGTCACCCTTTAGGCGGAACTCTCCTAATTATTTGGATGAGTCGTTTACTTACTTGTACTGTTACCGTCATCCCGCTGTTGTTGGGGTATGCTTTGTTCGTATGTAAACGTATGACATGTTGATGGGGGAGGGTGCTATGGCTCGCGAGAGTGCTCGTTCTAAGGATACGGCTAAGCCTGGCATCAAGGAAGTTGCGGCGGTGGCGGGGGTTTCGCCTACTACGGTATCTCGTGTGCTTAATAATCGTGGCTATATTAGCCAAGAGACCCGCGATAAGGTCCATGCCGCGATGAAGCGCATCAACTATACGCCCAACGATATCGCTCGTGCCATGCTCAACGGTCGCCTGAATCTTATCGGTATGATCGTCCCCTATGTCAGCAGTCCGTTTCATGCCCAAGTGGTTCAAGTCATTGAGCATACCCTGGCCGAAAACGGTTTTAAGATGCTGCTGTGCAATAGCGCCAATCGACCCGAGCTTGAGCGCTCTTATATCGACATGCTTCGACGCAATATGGTTGATGGCGTCATCGTCAACTCGCTTAATATCGGTGCCGAGGCGTATGCCGAGATGGGCTTGAGTCTGGTTGGTATCGACTGCGACCTTGGCGAAGCCTCTGTTCAGATTGCGAGCGACAGCTATAGCATCGGCGAACTTGCCACGCGTCGCCTGATCGATGACGGATGTTCACGCATCCTGTGCCTGCGCAGCAATAGCCGCATGCGCATGCCTGCCAATAAGCGTACCGATGCCTACCTCGATGTTGTTGAGCAGGCCGGTTTGCCCGCGCTTGTCCGTGAGGTCGAGTTCGTTAAGCCCGACGACGAAAAGAGTGCGGTCGTTGCGAAGATCCTCGATGAGAACCCCGATATTGACGGCATCTTTGCGGGAGACGACACGATGGCGGCTATCTGTCTTAACGTGATGAAGCAGCGCGGCTTGAGCGCTCCGGGCGATATTAAGGTCGTGGGCGCGGATGGTGCCCGCCGCACTATGACGTTTATGCCTGACTTAACAACCGTTCGCCAAGATATCGATCGCATCGGAGAGCTCGCGGCGCAATCCATCATTGCTCTTATTAACGGCGAAAAGCCCGAATCGAATATCAAGCTCCCCGTTGAACTCATTGAGGGTAAAACCGCGTAGTTCATCCCGTGCCAAAAGAATTCCTCAAACACCTCTGATGACCGTTCGCCGGCATATGTCAACCGTTTGCCGACGACTGGAACTGCGAAAAAACGTATTGGTGTGAAAACGTTTGACATATGAAAACGATTGACATATCTTGCAGTTGTACCGAGTTAGTATCTCGTGAGAAAGGAAGTCTCGGATGCACAAGGTGTATTACCAGCCTGAGGGAATTTGGGTAGGCGACATCATGCCGTACGGCGAGGACGGCACGTTCTATCTCTATCATCAGCGTGACACGCGAAACCCCGGACCTTTCGGAGAGCCGTTTGGCTGGGCACTCGCGACAACCAAGGACTTCGTCAATTACAAAGACTTTGGCGAGAGCCTTGAGCGTGGCGGCGACGAGGAAGTCGACCAGTATGTTTATGCCGGCACGGTGTTTAAGGTGGGCGACAAGTACCATGCGCTCTACACTGGTTGCAATCGCGATAAGGTCAAGGCACGCTTGATGAAGCAGGTTCTTCTTCACGCAACGAGTGACGACGCCGTCAAGTGGGAGAAGAACATCGCCGAGACGCTGCTTCCGCCCCAGGAGGGTTACGATGACCGCAACTGGCGCGATCCCTTTGTGCTTTGGGATGAGGAGAACGAAGAGTACATGCTCATCCTCGGCACGCGTGTGGGCGAGGACAAGCGTCTGATGACCGGTCGTCTGGTCAAGTTCACCTCCAAGGACCTGGATACCTGGGAGTTCCAGGGCGACTGGTGGAATCCGGGCCTGTACACCATGTTCGAGATGCCTGATCTCTTTAAGATGGGCGACTGGTGGTATCTGGTGTTCTCCGAGTACAGTGATGGCAACAAGACCCGTTACCGCATGTCTCGCTCTATCAACGGTCCTTGGATCACTCCTGCGGACGATTCCTTCGATGGCCGCGCGTACTATGCCGCGCGTACCGCATTTGACGGCGAGCGCCGCGTTCTCTTTGGTTGGGTTCCTACGCGTGACGAGGGCGGTGACCCCAGCTCTTACCTGTGGGGTGGCACCTTTATGCCTCTCGAGATCGTTCAGCGTGTTGACGGAACGCTCGGCACCAAGCTCCCCGACAGCATGCTTGGCGCCTTTGGCGAGGCTAAGGCAGTCGAGGCCTTTGAGCTCTCCTGCGAGTCGGGCAAGGTCGAGCAGGTGCTCGCCGCGGATGCCGGTTCCACCTATATGCTCGATGCCGACATCGAGCTCGCCGGTGACGCTGCCGGCTTCTCGGTGAAGCTTGCCGAGGACGCCGAGTCCGGTCTTGCCTATGAGTTCCGCGCCAACCTGCGTGAGGGCAAGCTCGAGTTTACGGCGGCCCCCCAGTATCCGTGGTTCCAGGTCAACAACATGGGCCTCGAGCGTCCGTTGTTCTTTAAGGGCGAGGGCACTCATCATGTGCGCCTGGTCGTTGACGACGATATCGCGACCATCTTTGTCGATGATGTTGCGCTTAACGCGCGCTTCTGCAATAAGCAGGGCCAGGGTGTGGCACTGACGGTCACCGACGGTACGCTCAAGTGCGCAAATGCAACGATCGCGTCTCTGTAATGGCATCAAAACGTTTTATGATTTCGTAAGGGAATGGAGAGGAACATGGACTACAAAGTAGTGTCTCAGCAAGTCGTCGATAACGTCGGCGGTCTGGAGAACATCGAGGGCGCCACGCATTGCGTTACGCGTCTGCGTCTGGTGCTCAAGGATACGAGCAAGTACAACAAGGCCGAGCTCGAGAACATCGATGGCGTCAAGGGCGTGCTGTACAACAGCGGCCAGCTCATGATCATCTTCGGTACCGGTACCGTCAACAAGGTCTACGATGAGTTTATGGCTCTGACGGGCGTTAAGGAGATCAGCGCTTCCGAGGTCAAGGGCGCCGAGGCGGACAAGAAGGGCAAGTTCTTCTCGGTCCTCAAGGTATTCTCGGATATCTTTATCCCCATCATTCCCGCTTTCGTCGGCGCTGCTATCATCATCGGCCTTAAGTCGCTGATCGTTGCCAACGGCCTCTTTGGCATGGAGGGCAGCCTTGCCGACCACAGCGAGTTCCTCAAGAACCTCGCAAGCTTCTTTGCCATTATCGCCACCACGTTTGACTACCTGCCTGTCCTGGTTATGTACAGCGCGGTGAAGCGTTTTGGCGGTAACCCGATTCTGGGCATCCTCGTCGGTATCGTCATGGTTCACCCGAGCCTTATGAACCGCAACACGTTCGTTATGGATCCGACGGGTGCTGAGTACTGGAACTTTGGTCCGCTCTCCATTCCCATGGTTGCTTTCCAGGGCGGCGTGTTCCCTGCAATCCTGACTGCCTGGTTTATGGCCAAGGTCGAAAAGATTGCCCAGAAGTACATCCCCGAGGTCGTCTCGTTCGTCTTTGTCCCGACCGTTACCCTGATTCTTGCTAACGTCGCCCTGTTCACCGTGTTCGGCCCGCTCGGCAACCTGATCGGCGACGTCCTCGCCGGTGTAATCGATATCCTGTACAACAGGATGGGCGTCTTCGGTGCCTTTGTCTTTGCCGCGTTCCTGCAGCCGCTCGTCGTTACCGGTACGCATCAGTTCATCCAGGGTATCGAGGCAAACCTCGTCGCCACGACTGGCTTCAACTACATCCAGGCCATCTGGTCGGTTTCCATCATCGCCCAGGGCGGCGGCGCCATCGGCATGTACCTCATTCACAAGAAGCATTCCAAAGAGCGCAACATCTGCATGTCGTCCTTTATCCCGACGCTGGTCGGTATCTCCGAGCCCGCAATCTTTGCTGCAAACATGCGCTACTCGATCATCCCGTTCATCTGCGCTTGCATCGGTGCAGGCTGCGGCGGTGCCTTCGTGAAGCTCTTTGAGGTGCGCGCCATCGGTCAGGGTCTGACCGGCGTGCTTGGCCTGCTCATCGTCACGCCCGAGACGCTCGTGTGGTATGTGGCTGGCAATCTCATCGCCTTTATCGTGCCGATCGTCTTGATCTTTGCCTACAACAAGGCAAAGGGCGTGCCGACCACTGATGAAGAGGGCGCTGGTGCTGGCTTTGATGTCAGCTTCTAGTTGAGCCGTTCAGCGTAATCTGAGGATAAGTCCATTTGGGGAAGGGCGTTCGACTCGTGTGAGTCGAGCGTCCTTCCCCATAGACGAGAAAGTCAACGGCGATGTTTAATCAAAAAAATAAGGTGACACGCGCGGACTATGAGCAGTGGCGTGCCGGACAGGATGAGACGGCGGGTCGCATCGCGTCCGACCCCGATAGGCTCCTGTTCCATGTGGAGCCTGAGCTTGGCTGGCTCAACGACCCCAACGGTTTGGTGCAGATCGGTGATACGTATCACATCTATCACCAATACGATCCATTCGATGCTGCGCATGGCGGTCCAGTGCTTTGGAATCATCTGACAACAAAGGATTTTGTGACGTACGAGAATCGCGGCCCTGTGCTGTTCCCCGATTCCGATTTGGATTCGAGCGGAGCGTATTCTGGTTCTGCCTTTGTACACGACGGCAAGATTCACTACTTCTATACCGGCAACGTCAAGCATTTTGACCGCGATGATTACGACTACGTGTTGACGGGCCGTGAGCAAAACCAGATTCATGTGGTTGCCGAGAACCCCGACGAATTGGGCGAGAAGCGCATAGCTGTTGGGCCGGTCGATTACCCCGACGATATCGGTACG
Source organism: uncultured Collinsella sp. (assembly GCA_959021215.1). Taxonomy (GTDB): domain Bacteria; phylum Actinomycetota; class Coriobacteriia; order Coriobacteriales; family Coriobacteriaceae; genus Collinsella. The sequence continues at coordinate 24,694 of CAUEUQ010000008.1, forward strand.
CACGTGCGCGACCCCAAGATCCTTGAACACGACGGTATCTACTACATGGTTCTCGGCGCTCGTACGAAAGACGATCGCGGGTGCGTGCTTGTCTATACCTCGCGTGATCTAGAGGACTGGGGCTATGCGACGCGCATTGAGCTGGGCGAGAAGTTTGGCTTTATGTGGGAGTGTCCTGATCTGTTTGAGCTCGATGGCGAGCTTATTCTCGTTTGCTGTCCGCAGGGCGTGCCCGCCGATGGCTGGCGTTACCGCAATCCGCATCAGTGCGTGTGCTTCTCCATCGAGGCCGATTGGGGGGCGCCGAGCTTTAAGATCGTCGGCCAGGGCATGCCTCCGATGGTTGATGCCGGTTTTGATTTCTATGCCCCGCAGTCCTTTGAGGACGCTGCGGGTCGGCGTTTGATGATCGGATGGTCGGGTTGCCCCGATGCGACGACAGAAAGCCCGACGGTGGCGCGCGGGTGGCAGTGCGCGCTGACGGTGCCGAGAGAGCTGAGCATGCGCGGCGGCAAGCTCTGCCAGTGGCCGGCGCACGAGATTGAGAGGATGCGCGGCGATTGCGTTCGTGCTGTAGGCGGTGAGACCGTTGAGGAGCCGGGACGCCTGTTTGATGTCGTGGTTTCCTGCGAGGGCGCCAAGATGGTTGAGCTCGAGATTCGCAAGGGTGTCTTTGTGCGCTATGCGGACGGGATGCTTACCCTCGACATGGGTGACGAAGGCTATGGGCGCGACCAGAGGTCGATTGAGCTCGGCGAGCTTCGCGACCTGCGCGTGCTTTCGGACACTACGATGGTCGAGATTTTTGCCAACGGCGGTGAGGCGGCACTTACGAGCCGTACCTATTCGTCGGCGGTTCCGGCGATGGCGCTGCACGCCGAGGGTGCGGCGTCGATGGATTTCTACCGCCTCGCTCATTAACCGTGCATGGAGCACGATTGGACTTGTTGGGCGGAATGTGTCGCAGTTGCCGCGGCCAACTACCGTTTATCGCGTATAGCGACCGTTTGCGGAATAAGTAACACTCCTTAATAAACCGTGTAAAATCTCAGTTAAGCACGGAGTTTTCCAGGGAGACGCTGTCCTTTGTTATGTGCAAAGGGCGGCGTCTCTTTGGCGCTTAGATGCCGTTGTGCAACAGCGCGACGCGCGTGTCATGTATTGAAAAGCCAATGTCGAGATGGGTCGTGATAAGAATGGGCAAGTATGTAATCGTGGTTGAGTCTGGGTCGGATGTAACGCCGGAGCTCTGCGAGCGCTACGGCATCGTGCGCGTGCCCATGCATGTCACGATTGGTGACGAGACCGTCGAGGACGGCTCGATCGATCCGCTCGAGATTTATTCGCGCTGCAACGAGTTTGGTGTGATGCCCAAGACCAGTGGCTGTTCGCCAGCGGATTTTGCGCATGTGTACGACCGCATCCATGCCGAGCAACCCGACGCGACTATTTTGCATCTTGCATATTCCGAGGCCACGACCTGTTCGCATCAGTCCTCTAAGATTGCGGCTCAGGGGCGCGACTACGTGTTCTCCATGGACACGCGCTTTGTCTCGGTGGGCCAGTCGCTCGTTGTCGTCGAGACCGCCAAATACATCGAGGCTCACCCCGATGCCACCGTCGACGAGATCTTTGCATTTACGAACTCCGTCATGGACCGCGTACTGCTGGGCTTTGTTCCTGCGGACCTTGCCTTCCTTAAGGCGGGCGGTCGCTTGTCCAACGTCGCGTTCCTGGGCGCCCATCTGCTCAAGATTAAGCCCTGCATTGAGGTAACGGGCGGCAAGTTCGTGGCAACCAAGAAGTTCCGCGGCTCTATGCTCAAGTGCGCCCGCGCCTTTATTGATCACATGGTTGCCAAGGGCGAGATTGACTACTCGCACATTGGCCTGGCGTATTCGGTAGGTCTTTCCGAGGAGCTGCGCGACGACATGGAAGTCTATGCACACGATCTTGGCTTTAAGGACATTACCTGGACTCAGGTCGGCGGCGTCATCTCGAGCCATTGCGGCCCGACCGCCTTCGGCGCGGTGCTCACGCTTAAGGCGTAAGGCCTGGAGTCTATCGATTTCTATTGCCTCGGCGGTGGGCGGGTTGTGACAACCTTCCCGCCGCTTTTGTGTGGGGCCAAATAGAACAATCCAATTGACCACTAAACCGTTTCACCATCATGCGTATGGGCTAGAATGGCTCTGGCATTTATGTAACTAAAACCAATGAGAGGCAAGGTAGCGGGAATGGCTGAGATGACGCTCGAGGGTGTGGACGCTCGTCCCGAGGACTCCGCGTTTGCCCTGGGCCGCGTACATTCGATTGAAACGATGGGTACGGTCGACGGACCCGGCATCCGCTTCGTAGTGTTTGTCCAAGGCTGTCCCATGCGCTGTGCGTATTGCCACAATCCCGATACCTGGTCTGTTAACGGCGGCACCATGGTGACAGTCGAGCACCTGATGGACGAGTTCCAGAGCAACCATGAGTTCTATCGCAGCGGCGGCATTACGGTTTCGGGTGGCGAGCCGCTCCTACAGCCTGAGTTTTTGGCCGACCTGTTCCGTGCAATGCACAACAACCCCGATGGCCGCGTGCATACCTGCCTGGATAGCTGTGGCTACGCCTTCGACCCTCAGCATCCCGAGAAGTTCGATGCCGTGCTCAACGAGACCGACATGGTACTGCTCGATATTAAGCATGCCGACCCGGTCGAGCATAAAAAGCTGACCGGTTGTGATCCCGCACGCATCCTGGCGTTTGGCGATGAGCTGGCGCGGCGCAGGATCAAGGTCGTTATCCGTCACGTGGTGGTGCCGGGCATTACCGACACGGTGGAGGAGTGCGAGGCACTCGGTCGCCTGATCGCTCCATGGCATAACGTGGTGGGTCTGGAGATGCTGCCGTATCACACGATGGGTGTCGTCAAGTACGAGCAACTGGGCATTCCCTATAAGCTCGAGGGCGTGCCCCAGATGGATACCGCGCGCATGCCTGAGCTGCGCAATGCCGTCATGACGGGCATGAAAAAGCGCCGCGCGGAACTCAAAAACGCCATCGGCTAGCGTGCCATTTGGATAAATACGCTTGTGGTTTCTTTAAAGACACCTTAAACGCCGCTGAATATCTTTGGAAAGAAATGCCTGCTCGGTATCATACTGCTCGTATATAAACGGTGGCAGTCAGGAGACCACGTGCGAAACATCGCATCGCGGGACGAGTATGTGCCGCAGCATGGCAGCAGATATAAGACGAAGGGCACGTCTTCGCGTGGCCTTGCCGGCGCTCGCATCCGCGTGAGGAAGATTGCCGCCATTGGGATGCTAACGTCGGCGGTTATTATCCTCGGAATTACCGTTAAAACCTACGCCTCGGAGCGAACGGTGCGCCCAGATGCGTCAACGGTACAGCTGCAAAACGAGAAGGTTTCAAAGTCCAAAGCGTCGGCAGATCAAGCTCTGTCGACGGCAGATCTCAAGACGAGACTTTCGAAGGCGGACTTCAACGATATCCCTTCGAGTGATACCGTTCAGACCTTCTCGTTGGTGGATAACAAGATTCCTACCTTGGAGGATAAGAGCCTTGCTTCGCTCCAGGATGCCCTGAGCCGGGCGCAGGAGTTGGGCGAAGTGGGCGTAGTGTTCTACGACCTATCGAGTGGTAGAGGCGTGACGTATAACGCCGATGTCGAGGTGTATGGAGCGAGCAGTTACAAGGCGCTGTATGCGCTCTATATTTGCGAGACGTTGGTCGAATCGGGTCAGGTGTCGCTCGATTGGCCTTTAGCCACGTATGGTGGTTACAGTATGGGCTGGCAGGCGGTGCGCGACCTGATCGAGACCGCGGTCGTTAATTCGGATAACGATTCGTTTATTGCGTTACGCGCGGCGTTTGACCATGATGGCTATGAGGATTGGATTGCCAATCTGGGTGTTGATGACGAAACGGCACTGGATCCGATGAGTGATTTTCCGACCTACTGCCCGCGCACTTCTGCGAGGTTATGGCGTGAGATGAGCGAGTATCTGAGCATGGATACCGAGACTTCACAGTGGTTGTCGGGCCTTCTGGCATCAACATCGCGCTCGTTTATTCGCGATGGCATTGCGGACGAGCAGGTTTTGGTGCGCAACAAGGCAGGCTGGATTAGCGAGGATGGTTACTATTCGACATGCGATGCAGGCCTCATCGACATCGATGGCCGTACCTATGTCATGAGCGTCATGACATCGATGCCATGGAGTGACCGTTCGAGCGAGGTTACGGCCGCGATTGCAAAGGCTCTGTTTGATACGCGAGCTGCACTGGCTTAGCGTGTTCGTTTGGCGAGGTCAAACAAAATGCTGGTACCATACCTTGGTTGAGAATTTCGTATAGGTTTGGGGAATGGTATGGCTACCATCGCGATTATCGGTGCGCTCGAAAAAGAGATCATGCAGATTAAGGAAGAGCTGAGCGACGTTTGCGAGGCACGGGAGGCAGGCTTGACCGTTGTGAGCGGTGAGCTCGACGGCCTGACAGTTGTCGCCACAACGGCGGGCATGGGCACGGTGAACGCCGCCGCTGCAACACAGCACCTCATTAGCAAGTATGCTCCGCAGGCTGTTGTGTTTTCGGGCATTGCGGGCGGTTTGAACCCCAAGCTCCATATCGACGATGTGGTCATTGGCAAACGCCTACGCTATCTGGATACCGATACCGCGCTTATCGCTGAGTCCGCACCGGGGCTCGAGGAGTTTGGCTCGACGCCCGCGCTGGTCGATATTGCCGCCGAAGTGCTTGCTGAGCGTGGGTTTGTTGACGCTTCGACAAATGCAGTCGCTTCGAATGAGGGCACCAAGCAGTTCCTGGTCGGCACGATTGCCACGGGCAACCGCTTTGTGACGGGCGCCACCATGCGCAACGACGCTATCGAGGCGACGCATGCCGATTGTGTCGGCATGGAGGGCGCGGCAATTGCCCATGTCGCAACCAAAAATGGTGTCGATTGCCTGGTGTTGCGCGCTATCAGCGATAATTGTGACGAGGCGTACGATGCAATTTGCGAGCGAGAGTTCGATCTGTTCGAGTACGCGCGTGTCGCAAGTGACATCACGCTCGATATCGTCCGCCGCATTGCCGCTGCGCAATAGCGCGTCTATTTGTAAGAACCTACGACCAAGGAGTGTCCATGGCCGATTCCATTAACTACCAGCTTGCCAAGTTCGTTGCCAGCTATGGCAAGGTTTCGCAGATTCCCGAGTCCACCTGCCCCGAGGTGAGCTTCGTCGGCCGCTCCAACGTGGGCAAGTCGTCGATCATGAACAAGCTTTTTGGCCGCAAGAACCTGGTGAAGGTTTCGAGCACACCGGGCAAGACGAGCAACATCAACTTCTTCGAGGCTGACGACGTGCACTTCGTCGACCTGCCGGGTTATGGTTTCGCCCGTCGTTCCAAGGCCGAGCGTGACCGCTGGGCCGAGCTCATCGGCGACTTCTTCGACTCGGAGCGCAGCTTTAACCTGGTTGTATCGCTGGTGGACATTCGCCACGACCCCAGTAAGCTCGACCATGACATGATCGACTACCTGCAGGGCAACGAGTTCAACTTTATCGTTTGCCTCACCAAGGCCGACAAGCTCAGCCGCACCCAACAGGCCCGCCAGGCAGCAGCCATCAAAAAGCAGCTCAACGTCCCTGCCGAGAACGTGATCATCACAAGCTCCCAAACCGGTACCGGCATCGACGAACTCAAAAAGCGCATCGCCGAGGCCTGCCTCTAGTAAGGGTTCTTGGCAGGCAATAGTTTGCATCTATCTATATCACTCCAGTGATAGTTATTGGTACACTATCACTGGGGTGATATTTTTGTTTGGAGGTCGATATGGAGCTTTGGCACGGGTCGGAGGTTGTTGTCGAGCATCCGTCGTTGGATAAATGCAGACAATTCAATGACTATGGGTGTGGGTTTTATTGCACGCCACATGAGGAAATGGCAATGGAGTGGGCATGTCGGACTGAGTCTGATGGCATTGCAAATCGATATGAGCTCGATATGGATGGTCTCGCAGTCTTGGATTTGGAGTCCGGGGAGTTTTCAATTCTCAATTGGCTTGCGATTTTGGCTAACAATAGGGAGTTCAATGTTTCGACACCGCTGGCGCGCGAAGGACTTCGCTATCTGCTGGATAACTGCCTGATTGATATTTCTCCCTATGACGTAATTCGAGGTTATCGCGCCGACGACTCCTATTTTTCGTTTGCAAGACAGTTTGTCAGCGGCATGATCTCGCTCAGGCAGCTGCAACGTATCATGCGCTTGGGTGATTTGGGTATCCAATATGCTCTTATGAGCGAGTGCGCATTTTCGGCGATTAGATTCTGCGATTGGAAGCAGGCTTTGGGGTCTGAGTTTTATCCCAAGCGTTTTGAGCGAGAGCAGAATGCTCGACGCAAATACTTGGATACGGTTAACGGGTTCGATTCCGAAGGTATCGACATTAGGGATTTAATGGCAGGGAGGGTTGATTTAAATGATCCAAGAGTTAACGGATTGTGGGCCGAGTAGAACATACCCCGTCTACTATCTCGAGGATGCAATGAACAATCTCGGCGACTGCTTTGACTATGCCGTTAACGATTATGGAGCAGAAGGATCGGAAGTTGCTGAACTCTTTTGCCTGAGCGGCGTAGCTCGCGAGTTTGAACGCGGCAACGCATGGGTAGTGTCGGGAAAATCGGGCGTTGAGCTGTTCGCGCTTATCGCCGAAAGGTCGGGCTATCAATCAAGGCCGATGCCAAATCGAACCTACCGATTCGAAAAGACACCGGAATATTGGACAGGCTGGATATTGGCATACCTTCAGTGGCGCCTAGGAGAGTCTTTCGAAGATTTGTTGCATGTCGTTCCATTTGATGTGCTACGCAGTCTGTACTACCCTTGGCACGAAGCCTCGGAGGAACGTGTGGCTCGCCTCGTCTGCGATATGGCGAAGAAAGCGTCCAGGCAAACAAAACTTGCGTTAGCAAGAAAGAAGCTTAAGAAAACCCAACAAGACCTGGCATACGAATCAGGCGTATCGCTCCGCTCAATCCAAATGTACGAACAGCGCCAACGAAACATCAACGAAGCCTCGGTAACAACCGTAAGAGCTATAGCAAAAGGCCTCCACTGTAACATCGAAGACCTCCTAGAACCAGTCTTCGAATACAAAGAAACAAACGCAGCGTAAACCAAGCACACAGCCGATGCCCGCCTCTAGGAAGTGCTCCAGCCTAGCAAGAGCCCCTACCAATAAAAAGCCAGATTATCAGCCCGGCGACTTTCCAGAGCGTAGGCCCCTGGCCTCACCGGCGAGTATACAGGACGGCGACTACAGGTATTCGATCTGGGCGCCTTCCGTGTCGCACGTCAGAATATGCGTGTCGCACTTAGGGAACTGTTCGCGCAGCTTGACCTGCAGGAACTTTGCCACGATGGTGTCGTCGGTCACCGCCATAAGGGTCGAGCCTGAACCGCTGATCCAGATGGTCTTGGCGCCGCCGTTAAGGCAGGTGTCGCGCACTGCGTTGTAGTCGGGGATGAGGCGGCGGCGATAGGGCTCCTGGATGCGGTCGTCGTTGGCGGCGGCAATCAGGTCAAGGTCGCCGGTCTCCAGGCCGCGCGTCATGCCCGCGATGCGGCCCATCTGCCACACGGCGGTGGAGAGCGGAATCTCCTGTGGCACGACCTTGCGCGCCTCACTCGTGTGCACCTCGTAAGGTGGAATCACGGTAATAAAACGCAAGCGATCGCTCACCTCGTAGCGCAGACACTGGGGGAGCGAATCGGTCGGCGTAAAGGAGCAGACGGCGCCGCCCAGGATAGCGGGGGCGACGTTATCGGGATGGCCCTCGACCTCGGTGGCAATGCGGACGAGCTCGGCGCGGTCGACGGTGTGGCCCGTCAGCGCAGCGGCCGCCATGATGCCAGCGACGACGCAGGTGGAGCTGGAACCCAGGCCGCGGGCGACGGGCACATCAGTTTGAATGTCGATGGCAACGGGGAAAGCCGACTCGCCCCATGCGGCCAGTGCATCCACAAAGCTCACGTAGACCAGGTTATTCTCGTTTTGGAACTCCTCGGGGCAGCCCGTGATGGTGAGCTTGTCGGCGCGCTCGAAGGTGAAGTGCGAGTAGAGGCTAACGGCCATGCCGAGGGTGTCGTAGCCGATGCCTAGGTTGGCGCTGGTTGCTGGGACGGCGATTTTGATCATGTGAGTCCTCCTGGGCGGGTCTGGCCGTTTAGTTCGCTGCTCGGGCAGTCCTGGCTCGCTCGGAAAGCACATTAAGTGCTTTCCGGCTCGTGCGGAACTCGCGACGAACTAAACGGCCAGACCCGCTCGCACGCTCGTCATCATCCCGAAAGCTAAATAATTAGAAGGTGCGCCGGCTTTCGCCGGCGCTTAATAAGGGATCTAGTTGGTGCTCATTCGTTTTGCTGCAGACTCGACGTAGCTTGCCATCTCGTCGACGTCGCAGACGTCTTCGAAGCGGACGGGCTTGGACTCGAGCTCGGCGAGCTGGGTCGGGGCGACCGTGTTGGTGGCCTGCTCGAGTACACGCATAGCCTCAAAATCATCCTCGGGAACGTCGAGGCCCAGGGCGTCGCAGCAGGCGCGCGGGAACTTGTAGGGGCTGGCGGTCGAAAGCAGCACGCGGGCCTTGGCGCCCTCGGCGGGGGCGACCTGCTCAAAGACGTGATAGCCGCAAGCGGTGTGCGGGTCGATCACGTAGCCATTTGCGTCCCAGCAGCTCTTGATGGCAGCGCGGACCTCGTCCTCGCTGGCCCAACCGCAGGCAAACACGCTCTGGATCTTGGCCAGCAGCTCGGCGGGCACCTCGTAGCGACCCGTCTGGGCAAGCTGCTCCATAAGGCCGGCAACGAGCTTGCAATCGCCGTCGGACAGGAAGTAGAGCATGCGCTCCAGGTTGGAGCTGATGAGGATGTCCATCGACGGCGAGATGGTCGTGAAGAACGGACGGTTACGGTCGTAGACGCCGGTAGTCAGGAAGTCGGCAAGCACGTTGTTCTTATCGCTCGCAACGATGAGCTTCGCGACGGGCAGACCCATGCGCTTGGCGTAGTAGCCGGCCAAGATATCGCCAAAGTTGCCGGTCGGTACGCAGAACTCCACGGCGTCGCCGGCCTCGATGGCGCCGGCGCGCAACAGCTGCGCATAGGCGGCAAAGTAGTAGACGACCTGCGGTACCAGGCGGCCGACGTTGATGGAGTTGGCACTCGAAAGCACCGTGCCGGCAGCCTCCAGACGTTCGGCAAGCTCCTTATCGGCAAAGATGCGCTTGACGGCGCTCTGGGCGTCGTCGAAGTTGCCGCGGATGCCGCAGACGGCGACGTTGTCGCCCTCCTGCGTGGACATCTGCAGGTTCTGGACGCGGCTGACTTTGCCCTCGGGATAAAAGACGGTGATGCCCGTGCCCGGAGCGTCGGCAAAACCGGCGAGCGCGGCCTTGCCCGTGTCGCCCGACGTGGCGGTGACGATCATGATGCGCTCGGCGCCGCCGTTCTTGGCAGAAGTGCGGGCCATGAGGCGGGGGAGCATCTGCAGGGCGACGTCCTTGAAGGCGCTCGTGGGGCCGCCAAAGAGCTCCATCACATAGGTTTGAGGGACGTCAGCGCCCGGCGCAGCGTCGAGTTTGACGAGCGGCGTAACCTCTTCACTCACGAACGTGCCACGGTATGCCTCGTCGACACACGCCGAAATTTCTTCGGCCGTGTAATCATTCAGTAACATTCCCAACACATCTTGAGCGATTTCAAAGTACGATTTATCTGCAAGCGAGCTGATATCGACCTGCTGGGTGCCGAGCTCGTCCGAGACAAACAAACCCCCGTCGGGAGCGATGCCGGTGCGGATTGCCACCTTACTTGAGCACGATAAAGTGCGTCCTCGTGTACTATGATAAGTTCCCATATAACACTGCTCCTCGGATGCCTTGGTCCCAATCGGTGACCCCATGGTATCAGAGCACGCAAAACAGGTTTGCAGAGGCTTTTAGAAAGGTAACCTCCACGCCATGATAAAAATTGCCAAGTTTGGCGGCTCGTCGGTCGCCGACGCCGAACACTTTAAGAAGATTAAGGCCATCGTCGATGCCGACCCTGCCCGCCGTTTTGTGGTGGTTTCCGCCTGCGGTCGCCGCTTTAAGGGCGACACCAAGGTGACCGACCTGCTCTACCTGGTTAACGCGCACGTTAAGTATCACGTGTCGTGCGAGGAACTACTCGAGGACATCGGCCAGCGCTATTTTGATATCGCTGACGAGCTGGAGCTCACCTATCCCATCCGCGAGGAGTTTGCGGCCTTTGCCGAGCGCGCCCGCTCGGGCGGTTACTCTACCGAGGAGCTCGTGAGCCGCGGCGAGTACTTCACCGCTCGCCTGATGGCCGAGTACCTGGGCCTGCCGTTCCTGGACGCCGCGACGGTTGTGGCGTTCCATCACGACGGTACGCTCAGTATGAATCGCACCTCCGAGCTGGTGCAGGAGTACGGTCAACAGGGCGGCTTTGTTATGCCTGGTTTCTACGGCGCGACGCGTGAGGGCCAGATCAAGCTGCTCGACCGTGGCGGCGGCGATATTTCCGGCTCGATTTTGGCCAAGTGCCTGGGCGCCGACCTGTACGAGAACTGGACCGATGTCTCGGGCTTCTATTCTGCCGATCCGCGTATTGTTCCCGAGGCTCAGCCCATTGCGCGCGTTACCTACGAGGAGCTGCGCGAGCTTTCGTACATGGGTGCGAGCGTCCTGCACGAGGAGGCCGTGTTCCCTGTGCGTGAGGCGGGTATTCCGCTGGTCATCAAGAACACCAATGCGCCGCAGGACCCCGGCACCATCATTAGCGAGACGGCTGATGAGGGCGAGGCAGAGCCCATCATTACCGGCGTGACTGGCAAGCGCGGTTTTGTCGCCATCAACGTCGCCCGCGACCGCACCAAGCCCCGTGTTGGCTTTATGCGCCGTGCGCTTTCGGTGTTCGAGCGTTATGACGTCTCCGTCGAGCATATGCCCACCGGTGTCGACCGCTTTGGCGCCGTGGTGCAGGAGCAGGACGTGCACGACTCGCTGTACTCGCTCGTGGGCGACATTCAGCAGGAGGTCGAGCCGCTCGAGATCGAGGTTGTCGAGGGCCTGGCGCTCATCGCGACCGTCGGCCGTAACCTGCGTGGCCGCGCAGGTATCTCGGGCCATCTGTTTGGTATGCTTGGCCAGGCCGGCGTGAGCGTGCGCATGATTTCGCAGAGCTGCGACGAGATCAACATCATTATCGGTGTCGAGGAGAAGGACTTCGACCTGGCGATTCAGACCATCTACCGTGCTTTCTCCGACGAGAACGGCATTGTGAAGGTCTCCGACTTGGAGGCCCCCGCGCCGGTCGATCCCGCTCTGGCCGCGCTCAAAAAGTAGCGACTGCTCGGTAGATTTTTGGTCATGTCTCACAAAACTACGGCGGGGCGTTTCGTTTCGGTTTCGTTTCGACGGGGCGGGTTTCGTGCCCGCCCCGTTCTTGTATAAACTGGCAACAATAATCGGCCTGCTCGGCGTGCGGGCAAAAGCCACAACCTTTAAAGGGGGAAGCATGAAACAGTACACGGTTGCTATTTTGGGCGCGACGGGAGCCGTGGGCACCCAGATGCTCGAGTGCCTCAACGAGCAGGAGTTCCCGGTCGGCAAGCTCAAGCTGTTGGCAAGCGCACGCTCCGCGGGCAAGACCGTTGAGTTCCGCGGCGAGCAAATCGTGATCGAAGAGGCTTGCCCCGAGGCCTTTGAGGGCTGCGACATCGTGCTCGGCGCTGCCGGCGACGATATCGCTAAGGAGCTGCTGCCCGAGGCCGTCAAGCGCGGAGCCGTCGTGGTCGACAACAGCCACGCCTTCCGCATGGATCCCGAGGTGCCGCTGGTCGTGCCCGAGATCAATGCCGACGATATCAAATGGCATCACGGCCTTATCGCCAACCCCAACTGCGCGACCATCATCGGCCTGGTTCCCACGTGGCCGCTGCATCAGCTCGCCGGCGTGAAGCGTATGATCGTGTCCACGTATCAGGCAGCTTCGGGCGCTGGCGCGCCCGGTATGGCCGAGCTCGAGGCTCAGCTGGCCGCCCTGGGCCGTGGCGAGGAGATTCCCGAGCCGCACGCGTTTGCCGCCCAGCTGGCGAGCAACCTGATTCCGCAGATTGGCGGTGTCAAGGAGGAAGGCTTTACCTCCGAGGAGATGAAGCTGCAGAACGAGGGCCGTAAGATCATGCACCTGCCCGAGCTGCGCGTGAACTGCACCTGCGTGCGCGTGCCCGTGCTGCGTTCGCACTCCGAGAGCATTACGCTCGAGTTTGAGCGCGATATTACGGTTGAGGAGGCCCGTGCTGCGCTTGCTACCGCTCCCGGCGTCAAGCTGGTTGACGATATGGCTGCCGAGGATGCACACGACCGCTTCCCCATGCCGATGGATACGTCCGACCAGGACCTGATTTGGGTCGGCCGCGTGCGTCGTGACATCTCCAACCCCGAGGCCGCGCGTGGCATCACCTTCTGGTGCTGCGGCGACCAAATCCGTAAGGGCGCGGCAACCAACGCCGTCCAGATCGCTAAGCTGCTCTGCGAGTAAGTTGACCTGTCCGGCGGGGACCGGGCTTAGTTTTCAGAACGTCCTCGACCATGTGTGGCGCCTTGTCCTGCTCCTTCGGAGCCGCGGACAAGGCGCCACACTGGTCTGCGGAGTGTTCTGAAAGCTAAGCCCGGCCCCCGCCTGCGGTGACTCGGCTGCGAGCAGTCTGCGATGGGGCCGTTGTTGGTTGGGGCCGCTGGGCTGATGTGGGGGGCGCGCGGCTGTTGCGGGCCCTGGTCCCGGCGGCGGCCTCGGCGCTTCGCGCCTGCCGCCTTTGGGGACTGTGGGGCGCGGCCGGCAGCTGCGGCGCGTTGCGCCTGCTGCCTGCGGGGACTTTGGGGTCGTGCGGCAGCTGCGGCGCGTTGCGCCTGCTGCCTGTGGGGACTTTGGGGTCGTGCGGCAGCTGCGGCGCTGCGCGCCTGCTGCTTTGGGTGACTTTGGGGTCGATTGGGGTTGTCTGCACAGTTCGCGGTATTATGTTGCGGAGTTTTGAAAGGAGCCGCTGGTGGTCACGACGACGTTTGCTTCGCCTTTGGGCGAAATCTTGCTTGCCGCTGATGGCCGCGGCCTGACGGGGCTTTGGTTTGAGGAGCAGGAGCATTTTGGCTCCACGCTTCTCCGGGAAGACTCCGAACATGTTGAAGGCGCCGACGCGGTTTCCGGTACCGGTGGCATGTCGTCGGTAAGTCCCGCAAATGGTGCGGCCTCTTCGGTGCTTGAGCGTTCCTGGGCTTGGCTGAATGCTTATTTTGCGGGGCAGGAACCTCGGTTTACGCCGCCGTTGCATTTGATTGGCACGGCGTTTCAGCATGAAGTTTGGTACGAGCTGCTTTCTATTCCGCGTGGCGAGGTCGCCACGTATGGCGAGATCGCCCAGCGTGTTGCGGCTCGACATCGTGTGCCGGGAAATGAGGCACCCGTTGTGTCTCCCCGTGCCGTGGGGGCCGCGGTCGCGCGTAATCCCATTTCGATTATTGTGCCGTGCCATCGCGTGGTTGCCGCCGATGGTTCGCTCAACGGATATGCCGGCGGCCTCGACCGCAAGGAGTGGTTGCTTCGGCTTGAGGGCGCGTACGAGGACTAACGTTCAAGCACTTTGCATGGCCAAGACACCCTGAAAGAACGAGTCGCCGTCCTTTCGCGGCCGGCATGCGTCCAAGCGCTCGGCATATGTGCCTTAAGTTTGGCTAAGCCCTATCCAGCGTTTTTAGAAACGTGCAGGTTGAGCAGCTAAGGCTGCGCTAAGGCGGCTGGCGGTGCGCTATCATCGGCAATATCGAAATCTGTATAGCCGCGCGCCAAAGGAACAACTATGAAGCTGATGCTTGCCGAGGACGAACCCGGCCTCTCCCGTGCCCTTACCGCGATTCTTCAACATAGCGACTACGAGGTCGACACCGCCCTCGACGGTCTGACGGCGCTCGAATATCTGCTCGCCAACGACTATGACGCCGCAATCCTGGACATCATGATGCCCGGCATGGATGGCATTGAGGTGCTCAAGCGCACACGCGCCGCCGGTAAGCGACTGCCCATCATCATGCTCACGGCAAAAAGCGAGGTGTCCGATAAGGTCGAGGGCCTGGATGCCGGTGCCAACGACTACCTGACCAAGCCGTTCGCCGCCAAGGAGCTGCTCGCACGCATTCGCGCCATGACGCGTGCCGCGACGGCAATTGACGCCACGACGCTCAGCGTGGGCAACGTGCGCCTCGACACGGCATCGTGCACACTCGTGGGCCCTTTGGGCGAGGAGCACCTGGCCAATCGAGAGTTTCAGCTTATGGAGCTCTTTATGCGCAACGCCGGCACGCGCATGCCCACCGAGCGTCTGATGCTCGGGGTTTGGGGTGAGGACGCGCCCGAAGGCGCCAACGTGGTGTGGGTCTACATCTCGTACCTGCGCAAAAAGCTGACGGCGCTTGGTGCCAACGTGGCCATCCGTGCATCGCGCAACCAGGGCTATTCGCTCGAGGTTGTTGAAGAGGGCGAATAGGCGTGAGCGCGAGTGCGTGGTGGAAGCGCACGACGGCAAAGCTCGGCATGGGCGCGGACTCGGGTAATCCGGGGCGCGCCGATGCTGCCAGTGCAATGGGACGTCGCCTGCGTCGTAAGTTCATCCTGGTTGCCATGGGTGCCGTGACCGCCGTGCTTACGCTTATCATCGCCGGCATCAATATCGTCAACTACTCGCATGTCTGCAAGATGGCCGACGCTCGTCTGGGCTATATCTTGGCGGGCAAGGACGGCATCGATTGGACGGATGAGCCTAAGGCCGATCCCGGTCAGGATGCGGTTGCCGGCAAGGTTGCTACCGGTAACCGGGCAGCCGTTCGCGATGCGCATTTTGAAGGCATGACGGCGGAGTCTCCCTTCGACACGCGCTACTTTACGGTGTCGATTGCCGGCGGGCAGGTGACCGATGTCAACACGGCTCGCATTGCCGCGGTGGGCGCCAAGCGTGCCGCCCGCATCGCTGCAGGACTGTATTCCAAGGGTTTGACCTCGGGCTTTTCTGGTAACTACCGCTATACGGTTACGGTTCAGGGCGACGAGACAACCTATGTATTCGTCGACTGTTCACGCGAGCTCACAAGCTTCCATTCGTTTTTAAGCGCGAGCGTGGCCATCAGCTGCATTGGCTGGCTGGCGGTGTTGGCAATTGTGGCGGGTGCCTCGGGCGCGGTGATTCGACCGATGGTCGAGAGCTACAGCAAGCAAAAGCGCTTTATTACCGATGCGAGCCACGAGATCAAGACGCCGCTGGCCGTGATTGATGCCGCTAACGAGGTACAGGAAATTGAGAGCGGCGAGAGCGAGTGGACGCAGAGCATTCACGAACAGGTTGCACGGTTGACGGCGCTCACGGAGCGTCTGGTGTTTTTGTCTCGCATGGACGAGGGTTCGGCGGGCTTTACCATGATATCGATCGATCTTTCGGAGGCAGTGGACAAGGCGGCGTCGCCGTTTGAGTCGGTGGCGGTTTCGCGTGGCAAGCGTCTGTCGACGTCGATTGCGAGTGGCGTGCGGGCCCATGCCGATGCTGCAGCGGTGGCGCAGGTGGTTGAGCTGCTGCTGGATAACGCCACGCGCTATGCGAGTGAGGGCAGTGTAATTGAGTTGAGTCTGCGTGCCGTCTCACGCGGTGCAGGCAAAGGTTCGGCCGAGCTTGTCGTTTCGAACGCCGTGGACGAGCTGCCCGAAGGCGACCTAGATCGATTGTTCGACCGCTTCTATCGTGCGGACGTGTCGCGCAGCTCCAAGACGGGCGGCTCGGGCGTGGGCCTAACCGTGGTGCGTGCCATCGCCGAAGCCCATGGTGGGAGCGCTTCTGTCTGCGGCCACGGCAACCAGATCACCTTCACCGTCCGCCTCTAAAACCTGCCAAAATGAACCTGTCCCTTTTTGGTCGGTGCGAAATGGGTAATACTAAAGAGTTATCCGACCAGATGGGAATTAATCGATGGCCTATATCGAATTCAAAGACGTCATCAAGGCATACGGCGAGGGCGACGCCCGCATTCACGCACTCGACGGCGCGAGTTTTACGGTCGAGCGCGGCGAGCTCGCCATCATTTTGGGTGCTTCAGGCGCCGGTAAAACGACGGCGCTCAACATCTTGGGCGGCATGGACACGGCAACTTCCGGCACCGTGACGGTGGACGGGCGCGACGTGAGCTCCGCTAACGAGGCGCAGCTCGTGGAATACCGCCGCGCCGACGTCGGCTTTGTCTTCCAGTTCTACAATCTGGTCCCCAACCTGACGGCCCTCGAAAACGTTGAGCTCGCAGCTCAGATTTGCCCCGATTCGCTCGATGCCGAACAAACGCTTCGCCAGGTTGGCCTGGGCGAGCGCCTGGGCAACTTTCCGGCACAGCTTTCGGGCGGCGAGCAGCAGCGCGTGTCCATCGCCCGCGCACTGGCAAAGAACCCCAAGCTGCTTCTGTGCGACGAGCCCACGGGCGCGCTCGACTATAAAACCGGCAAGCAGATCTTGCAGCTGCTGCAGGATACCTGCCGCAAGCAGGGCATTACGGTCATCATCATCACGCACAACTCCGCGCTCGCGCCCATGGCCGATCGCCTGATTCGCTTTAAGAGCGGCCGCGTGGAGAGCGAGACGGTCCAGCAAAATCCCGTGCCTATCGAGACGATCGAGTGGTAGCGCCCATGGATCAGGACCGCCAAAACAGCCAACGCCGCGACGCGCAGAACACGGAGCGCGAGCAGGATTTTACGACCTACCGCACTGCCCAAAGCTCAAACGATATGGTGCCGACGGTGTTTCGCCGCGGTGTCTACCGCACGATTCGCGGCAGCCTCAAACGCTTCTTGTCTATCGTCGTGATCACCGCGCTCGGCGTGAGCGTGATGTGCGGCCTTAAGGCGGGTTGCGAGGACCTGTGCGATTCGGTTGACGCCTACTTCGACCAGCAAAATGTCTATGACATTAACGTGCAGTCGACCTATGGCCTGACTGACGATGATCTCGACGCCATCCAAGAGGTCGATGGCGTCGAAACGGCCGAGGGCATCTACACCGAGACCGCCTACACCGCCGTGGGCACAACGCGCGAGCGCGTGGTCGTGCAAAGTCTCTCCAAGGAGAATATCGATCAGCCAGTGCTCGTGAACGGCGATTTGCCCGAGAGCGCCGATGAGGTCGCGGTGACTTCGAAGTTCCTGAAGGCTTCGGGCAAAAAGCTCGGCGATACGGTGAGCTTTGCTGCCAACGATGCGAGCTCGTCGAACCAGAGCGCCAAGGATCAGTTTGCCGATGGCGATTACACCATCACGGCCGAGGTTCTCGATCCCACTGATGTGAGCTCCGACTCGACGGTCAACGCCTTCCGTGCCGCCTCGGCGGCGGACTATAAGTTCTATGTGAGCGAGGACGCCGCGACATCTTCTTCCTACTCCGCGGTCCACGTGATCGTCGAGGGAGCCAAGAGCCTCAACTCCTATTCGGATTCCTACGCGGCAAAGATCAATGAGGTCAAGAGCAATATCGAGAAGATCCGCGAGGAGCGTGAGAAAGCGCGCGCTCAGGAACTGACGGTCGACACGCCGGCAAGCTTGGATGCGGCCGAGCGCCAGGCGAATATGCTCTTTGGGATTGAGCAGGACAACATCAATCGCATGGCCGAGGGCAGCGACGAGCGTGCGCAGGCGCAAGCCGACCTGGACCAGCGCCGTGCCGCCGCCGACCAGCAGTTTGCCGATGCCCGCGCCGAGCTCTCTGACCTTGGTGAATGCACCTGGTACATCCAGGACCGCGGCAATATCGCAAGCTACTCGAGCGTGGAGAGCGATAGCTCGTCAATTGAGGCCATCGCCACGGTGTTCCCGTTCATCTTCTTTATCGTCGCCGTGCTCATCAGCCTTACCACCGCCACGCGTATGGTCGAGGAGGAGCGCACGCTCATCGGCCTGTATAAGGCACTCGGTTATTCGCGCGGACGCATCCTGTCCAAATACGTGGACTATGCGCTGTGGGCTTGTCTGATCGGCGGCGTGCTCGGCAACATCATCGGATTTGTGGGCCTGCCGCTGTTCCTGTTTACGGTGTTCGACGACATGTACTCGCTGCCCCAGATGCTACTTTCGTACGACATCGTGTCCTCGATCGTTTCGGTGGCGCTGTTTGCCGTGGGCGTGGTGGGCGCCACGATTATCGCCTGCCGCCACGAGATGGCCGAGACCCCTGCCTCGCTCATGCGCCCCAAGGCCCCGCGCGCCGGCTCGCGTATCTTGCTCGAGCGCATCGGCTTTATCTGGCGCCGCATGGGCTTTTTGAACAAGGTGGCAGCACGTAACCTGTTCCGCTACAAAAAGCGTGCCTTTATGACCATCTTCGGCATCGCCGGCTGCACGGCGCTCGTGATCTGCGGCATGGGCATTCGTGATACGTCGGTCGCGCTTTCGCCCAAGCAGTACGGCCACATCACACGCTACGACCTGCTGGCGGTTGCCAATCCCGACGATTTTTCGCAGACGTGCGCGGCGCTCGACGAGCGAAGCGCGGTCAAGGATTCCGGTGTGACCGTAACTTCGACGCTGCCGATCATGACCGACAACGTCACCTTTACATTCGGCGGAAAGAGCGAGACCGTGCAGCTGATCGTGGTGCCCGATGACCGCACGAACGATCTGGACGACTATGTTCGCCTTGAGGATGAGTCCAAAGAGCCACTGTCTTTGCGTGACGGAGACGTGTATCTGAGTAAGAGTTCACAGCTGGTGCTGGGGATTCAACCGGGCGATACGGCGCACGTCCAGGATTCGTCACTCAACGTCGCCAAGGTCAAGGTCAGCGACATTTCGCTTAACTATCTGGGCAACACGCTTTACATGACGCAGAGCACCTATGAGCGCGCGTTTGGGCGCAGCGTTCGCCTCAATGGCATCTTTGCGCTGCTCAAGGGTTCGTCGGCCGACCAGATTGCGTTTAGCAAGAAGCTTAAGAGTGACGGCTGGCTTTCGATTTCGAGCACGGCCGAGCATTGGGAGAACTTTGAGGCGAACTTCACTATTATCAATTCCGTCGTGGTGCTCGTGACCTTTATGGCGGCGTGCCTGTCGTTTGTGGTGGTGTTTACGCTGTCCAACACGAATATCTCCGAGCGCGAGCGCGAGCTGGCGACCATCAAGGTGCTTGGTTTCCGCCGTGGCGAGGTGCACCATTACGTCAACAAGGAGACGTTGATCCTCACGGCAATTGGCGCCGCGCTGGGCGTGCCACTGGGCGGCTTGCTGGCCGAGAGTTTTACGTACATTTTGCAGATGCCGTCGCTGTACTTTGATGTTGAGGTCGAGCCGCTAAGCTACGTGCTCGCCGTGGTGCTTTCCTTTGGCTTTACGTTTATCGTCAACCTCGCCACCAATCGTACCCTCAACAAGATCGACATGGTCGGCGCCCTCAAAAGCGCCGAGTAACCTGCCCTGGGATTCAAGTTCTAGCGAGCTGCCGACGCGCCCGCAGCAGCATTTTTGCATAAACCGCCCCGCCAAATGCATACTTTGACGGGGCGGTTGCTTTTTGCCCACAGGTACCCCAGGGGGCGCCGTGCAAATTCCGGAGTATTCAGCGTCCCGGGGTCCGCGGGCGCGGGGGCGGGGG
>CAUEUQ010000009.1:0-39579 GCA_959021215.1 uncultured Collinsella sp.
AGAGCGCTCCCGCAAACTGCCTCTTGACAACTTATAGGAGCGTCGGTTTTGTTTTCACAGTTTTCGGTATGGCCGAGGCTATCCGTGTTAACGTAGTAGATGGGCTACTTTTGTGACAAGGGGGCCGATCTTCGGGCCAGGGTAGCTAAAAGAGCCCCGTCCCAAAAAGACTGATTGGGAGCCGGGGCGTGTCGATGCGATAGTATTACGTGGTGATATTCGACAAACCGTGAGCTTCATCCGAGGGCTTTATGGAACAACACCAGCATTATCAGAGCTTGCAAGATCAGGCATACAACGCATTGCGCTCCAAGATCATCTATGCCGAGCTCAAGCCCGGCACGCGCCTTTCGGCGATTGGTCTGGAAAAGGAGACGGGAATCGGGCGCACGCCCATTCGCGAGTCCTTTGTGCGCCTGCGCGAGCAGGAGCTGGTGGAAACGCGTCCCAAAAGCGGCACCTACGTCTCTAAGATCAGCATGGAACGCGCCGAAAACGCCTGCTTCTTGCGTGAGAAGCTCGAGAGAAGCGTACTCATTAAATGCTGTTCGGCTGCTGCGCCCGAGCAAAAGCAGCGGCTCGAGCAGATTCTTACCGAGTCCGAGTCGCTCGACCATAGCGAAACGCGTCGCTTTTTCGATCTGGACAACCTGTTCCATGAGACGTGTTTTGAGATTGCCGGCCGCCATATGTTGTGGGATTGGATGAAGAGCATCAACACGCATTTTGAGCGATACAACTGGTTACGTATGGTGTCGCAGGACCTGGATTGGGAGCCGATTCGTCGGCAGCATCGCCGGATTCTCGAGGCCATTAAGAGGGGCGATACCGACGCGGCGAGCTATCTGGCAGAGACGCACCTGCACCTGATGCCCGAAGAGCAAGGTCCGGTTATCGCCTTGCATCCCGACTATTTTGAGCTGTCCAAAGACTCGGCCATCTAACTCGTCCCCTTCATTAGTTGCGGTGAAATAGGGATTGTTTTGCGGCTCTGATGGTGTAAACAGTCCGTATCTCACCGCAACTGCCGGGGTACTATCGGGGCACGAAAACGCTGCGGCGCCGCTTGGAGGAAAAGACCGGAAGCAAGGGTCCATTCCTCCAGACGGTGCCGCAGCTGTTTTGATGGTTCGGCTTTTGTCGAAGTGTCTTAGTTGAGTGCGACTGCCAGCCGAGTAGGCAAAGCGGCTCGGGGGCGTGTCGCTTCCGTCACGTTCTATCAGCATACAAGACGGTTTTGGTTCTTGCTCGTGATGGAAACGGCGCGCTTCCGAGCCGTTTTAAAAGAAAGGGGGCGAGGTCTAGGGCACGCCCCCTTTCACGATAGAGAGCTAAACCTAGCCGCGGACCTTTTTGACGACGTCCATGGCCTCGCGGGCAATCTGCTCGACCTTGGAGAAGTCGCCGTCGGCAAACAGGGCCGGCTTAACCATCCAGGTGCCACCGCAGGCGATGATGGCGGAGGAGCTCAGGTACTCCTCGACGTTGGCGGTGCTCACGCCGCCGGTGGGCATAAAGCGGTGACCGACAAACGGAGCGGCGAGGGCCTTGATGGTGTTCAGGCCGCCATACTGGGACGCGGGGAAGAACTTGGTGACCTTGAGGCCCAGGTTCTCGGCTGCGGTGACCTCGGAGGGGGTCACGGTGCCGGGAAGGACGGGCAGGTCGATGTCGATGCAGTGCTTCACGACGTCCTCGTTGTAACCCGGGGAGACGATGAACTTGGCACCGGCTGCGCGGGCCTGCTCAACCTGCTCGACGGTCAGGACAGTGCCGGCGCCAACGCACATCTCGGGCTCGGCCTCGGCCATAGCGGCGATACACTCGGCGGCGCAGGCGGTGCGGAAGGTGACCTCGGCGGACTTCATGCCAGCTGCCATAAGGGCGTGGGCGAGCGGAGCGGCGTCCTCGACCTTGTCGAGCACAACGACCGGCACGATGCCCAGGGACTCAAGCGTGGTGTAGAACTGATCGAACATGATGTTCCTTTCGATGTGTGGCGCGCATGGGCGCGTGATTGCCAAATGTGCTGGTCAGGAGCCGATTTTGGATTGGTTATCGGAGGCACTGCTTGGGGTTCAAGCAATTCCAAAATCGGCTGCACGACCAGTCATGTAGGAAATGCCAGGCAAAACCGGAATGGGACTGGTGGTTTTGCCCGACCGGAGGAATCGGGGAGCGGGCCGCAGAGGTATGGGTATGGAAAGCTGCGGCCCGCGGAATGAGGACGGCTTAGCGCGCGACGCGGGTGCCACCGTCGGCGGCGGATGCCACGGCTGCGATCTCGTCGGCGGTCACCAAGTTGGAATCGCCCTTGATGGTGAGCTTGAGGATCGAGGCCGCAATCGCGTAGTTGACGGCGTCCTGCGGGTCAAAGTCGTTGATGAGGGCATGGACGAGTCCGGCGTTGAAAGCATCACCGGCAGCAACGCCCTCGAGCACGTGCACATCGTGAGCGGGGGAGAACCAGTGCTCGCCGCTCTCGGCGTCAAAGAGCATGCCCATCCAGATGGAGCGTTCGACGCAGGAGATGTTGCGAACGACCGAGGCGACCTTTTTGCAGCCGTACTCGGCGCAGATCTGACGGGCCATCTCGACATAGGTGTCGCGCTCCTCGATGCCGTGGGCAAGGGAACCAGAGACGCAGGTCATGCCGAGGCCGGCAGGCGCATCCTCGTCGTTGGCGATGCAGATGTCGACGAGCGGCAGAAGCTCCTTCATGGTGGCCTGCGACTTCTCGGGCGACCACATCTTGCCGCGATAGTTCACGTCGCACACGGTGGTTATGCCCTTGGCGCGGCAGACGGCGAGCGCCTCCTTGCAGGCGGCGGCCATCTCATCGGAGACGGCGGGGGTCACGCCGGAGAAGTAGAAGACATCGATGCCCTTGAGGATCTTGTCCCAGTCAAAGACGTCGCGCTTGGCCATGTTGATGGCGGAATACTTGCGGTCGTAGACGCAGCCGTTGCCGCGCTGCGAGGCGCCGACCTCAAACACATAGGAGCCAAGACGGTCGCCCTGACGCACGACGCGCGTGGTGTCGACGCCGTAGGCCTTCAGCGAGCGCAGCGCGCACTCGCCCAGACGGTTGGCCGGGACAACGGAGACGTAAGCGGCCTTGTCGCCTTGGTAAGCCAGGGAAAGCGCGGTGTTGGCCTCGGCGCCGCCGTAGCGGACATCAAACTCGGTCGCCTGCTCAATGCGCAGATGGTCTTTGGGCGAGAGCCTCATCATGATCTCGCCGAAGGTAAGAACCGTTTTATCCATGGTCGTGCAGCTCCTTCTTGCTCGTGCGTACACCTTTGATATGGCGTTGGCACGGAGGTGCCAAGACGGTAGGGTACATCTTTGCACCACCGTGCCAACGCTCGCCGAAATCGGTTTACGAAATCGGTTTCGTTTCGAGTTGTAGTATACTCACCTACAGCGTTTTGCAACCGGCATTTTTAAAAAATGCCTAAAATGGCTCAGACTGCTGACAATTGGGAAACGGGGTGCGCTATGGCGCAGATGAGGATTAAGGACATTGCCGCCGAGGCGGGCGTGAGTCCGGCCACGGTCTCGCGCTATCTCAACAACCGCCCCGGGCAGATGACCGAGGAAACCCGTGCTCGCATTGCGGCGGTTATCGAGCGCACCGGCTATCGCCCACGTGCCGCCGCGCGCAATCTGCGCAGCTCACGCACCAACCTCATCGGCGTGATCTTGGCCGACATCGCCAACCCGTTCTCCAGCGCCATGCTCGAGGGCCTTTCCGCTAGCGCCGCCGCGCGCGGCTGCTCGCTTATGACGGCCATTAGCGGCAACGATCCCGCTAAGGAAGCAGAGTCGCTCACCAGACTTATCGATGCCGGCGCGGACGGCCTGGTCGTCAACACCTGCGGAGGCAACGACGAGGCAATCGCCGCGGCAGCGGGGCGCCTGCCCGTTGTGCTGCTCGACCGCGATGTTGCCGACGGCGGCATCGATTTGGTGACATCTAACAACCGTGAGCTGGTCGCTGGCTTGGTAGACGCCTTGGCTGCTGCGGGCAGCGAGCGCCTGTGCCTGCTCACCGAGGCGAGCGACGACAGCCCCGTGCGTCGCGAGCGCGCCGAGGCCTTTACCGACGAGCTGTCGCGACGCGGCCTTGCCGGCGAGGTTGTCACCTTGGCCGATGGCGGTGCCACTGGCGTTGGCCGCTTGGACGAGACCATCCGCGGCTATGCGGGCAAAAGACTCGGCCTTATCGCTGTCAACGGCCTGGTCTTCCTACGCCTGACCGAGGCACTGGCACAGTTGGGACCCTCGTTGCCGGCCGGTCTTAAGATCTCGACGTTTGACGATTACCCCTGGAACCACGTGCTCTTTGGCGGCGTGACCACGGCCGCGCAGGACACCCTCACTATTGCCGAGCGCGTAGTCGAGCGTCTGTCCGAGCGTATCGACGTCGTTACCACTACGGTGGGCGATGCCGCAAAGCTCGCCCCCAAGCGCATCGAGATCCCCGGCCACATCGAACACCGCGCCTCGACCTCGCGCTAATCATTCGTTCGTGATCGCCTGTTCACACACGTTTTTTGAGCGCTTGATACGCTTTAACCCTGCGGAAACATTTTTCTGCGATAGTATCTGCGATATAGACCAGTCGAAACCCGCCCGAAAGAAAGGGGAGCGACATGAACCAGCAGAACATCGATTACGTACTCCGCTCCGTAGAGCAGCGTGACATCCGCTTTGTGCGTCTGTGGTTTGTCGACATTCTCGGCCGCCTCAAGAACTTTGCCATTAGCCCCGAGGACCTCGAGGTCGCTTTTGAGGAGGGTATTGGCTTTGACGGCTCCGCTATCGAGGGCTTTGCCACGCCCGAGGAAGCCGACATGCTCGCATTCCCCGATGCTTCGACCTTCCAGATCCTGCCGTGGCGCCCGAGCCATAACGGCGTTGCCCGCGTGTTCTGCGACGTGTGCACTCCCGATCGCAAGCCGTTTGCCGGCGACCCGCGCGATGCGTTGCGCCGCATGTTCTACAAGGCCGAGAAGGCCGGCTATCTGCTCAACGTGGGCGCCGAGCTGGAGTACTACTACTTCCCCGACGAGCACACCCCCGAGCCGCTCGACAACGTGGGCTACTTCGATCTTTCGGTGAGCGACGCCGCCCGCGACCTGCGTCGCAACACGGTCCTCACGCTCGAGAAGATGTCCGTGCCCGTGGAGTACACCTTCCACGCCGCCGGCCGCTCGCAACACGGCATGAGCCTGCGCCACGCCGAGGCCCTGAGCATGTCCGACGCCATCACCACAGCCAAACTCATCATTAAGCAGCAGGCCTACGAGAGCGGTTGCCATGCCTCCTTTATGCCCAAGCCGTTGGCGGGCGAGGACGGCAGCGCCATGTTCCTGTGCCAGTCGCTATTCGACCACGACGGCAACAACGTCTTTTGGGGCGAGGACGACGAGAAGTACCACCTCTCCGATATCGCCAAGCACTACATGGCCGGCATCCTGGCGCACGCGCGCGAGATCAGCGCCATCACCAACCCCACGGTCAACTCGTACAAGCGCATCACCACGGGTGGCGACTCCGTGCCGCAGTACGCCACGTGGGGCCTGCGCAACCGCGCGAGCATGGTCCGCATCCCGGTCTACAAGCCCGGCAAGCAGTTGTCCACGCGCATCGAGCTTCGTAGCCCCGACCCCATGGCCAACCCGTACCTGGTCAACGCCGTCACGCTGGCGGCTGGTCTCGACGGCATCGAGCGCAAGCTGGAGCTCCCGCCCGAGGCCACGGCCGAGACGCTCAAGCTTACCGACCGTCAGATGGTCGAGGCCGGCTACACGCCGCTGCCGCGCTCGCTTAAAGAGGCGCTCGACGTGTTTGAGGACTCGCAGTTTATGAAGGATGCCCTCGGCGAGCACATCCACAGCTTCTTCCTCAAAAAGAAGCGCGACGAGTGGCATAAGTTTGAGTCTACGATCACCGAGTGGGAGATCAAGCACTACCTGGCGAACTCCTAATCGCGCTGGCTTGTTCCAGTACGATTGAGCTCATTTCCTTGGAGGCCGATATGTCCGAAAAGAGTGCCCTGTTCATGGCGCGCACGACGCGCTTCCACGAGTTTGCCCGCAGCTTGACGACCACCCTGGGTGTCGAGGTGAGCCTGGCTACCCCCGATTCGCCGACTGCGGCGCACGACTTTGACCTGCTGATCCTCGATTCCGACGGCATCCGCAGCGACCGCATCGATCAGATTGCCAAGTGGCTTGACGATCGCGGCGGCGTCCCCATGTTGGTGATTGTCGACGACGAGGCGCTCGGCACCCTGCGCCTGCCGAATCACGCGCATGCCGACTTTGTATGCTCCACGGCGACGCCCAACGAGCTCAAGGCTCGCGCACAGCGCCTGATGGGCGAGGAGGAGACCGTCGCCGCCGACGATGTGCTCAACATCGATAACCTCGAGATTAACCTGGCTACCTACCAGGTGACACTCGATAACGAGCCCATCGACCTGACGCTGATGGAGTACTCGCTGCTGAGCTTTTTGGCGACGCATCCCAACCGTGCCTACAGCCGCGAGGTACTGCTGCACCGCGTGTGGGGCTTTGAGTACTGCGGCGGTACGCGTACCGTCGACGTGCACATCCGACGCATCCGCTCCAAGGTGGGCCCGCAGATCGCGGCACATATCACCACCGTCCGCGGCGTGGGCTATCTGTTTAAGGACTAGCTTTTCACCACAAAGGGGACAGGCACCATTGTGGTGGTTTTGCCGCAGGCCGGGTCCTTTTGGGCCTGCAACAGAACTTAAGCCTTCCTAAAAGATTGCGTTCTCATACACGTTCGCCCGCATATTGGGGTACAACTCAACGTGAACAATGATGGCCCGCCACATGTTTGGCGGGCCTTTGGGTATTTGACGAAAGGATCGCAGCCATGAGCGAGAACGATTCCCAGTGTCCCCAGGATGCGGGCAACGCTGGCGAGACCCAGCAGCAGCCGCGTGTGCAGGTGGAGTCGACGCCTGCCGACGGTAACATTCCCTACGTGCAGGCCTACGACACGCAGACCGGCAAGCCGCTGGGCGGCCAACAGGTCGTGAACAAGCACACGGTGGTCAAGACCAAGACCAAAAAGCTGCCGATCTTTATTACGGCGCTCGCCGGCTGCGCATGCGGTGCCCTGCTGGTCATCGCGCTCATTATGAGCGGCACGCTCAACATTGGCGGCGGAAAGAATGCCGTGACGGCGGGCGCTTCGGGTTCGTCGACGCAAAAGATTACGATTGATTCCGAGGACACCACGCTGGCCGAGGCCGTTTCTGCCAAGGCGTTGCCCTCCGTCGTTTCCATTACCGCCACCTCGAGCGGTAGCCAGGACAATACGCTTTCGCAGTCTGCCGACGAGTCGGATGGTTCGGGCAGCGTCGGTTCGGGCGTTGTGCTCGATACCGAGGGCCACATCCTCACCAACAACCACGTGGTCGATGGTTACGACCAGTACGTGGTGACCATGGACGACGGAACCACGTACGAGGCCGAGTTCGTGGGCAACGATGCTTCGAGCGACCTAGCCGTCATCAAACTCAAGGATGCTGACGCCTCCAAGCTCACGCCGATTGAGATCGGTGATTCCTCCAAGCTCAACGTGGGCGAGTGGGTCATGGCAATCGGCTCGCCGTTCGGCAACGAGCAGTCTGTCTCCACCGGTATCGTCTCGGCGCTCTACCGCTCTACGGCCATGAGCTCTACCAGCGGTAATACCATCTATGCCAACATGATCCAGACCGATGCCGCCATCAACCCGGGCAACTCCGGCGGCGCGCTCGTCAACGACAACGGTGAGCTGGTGGGCATCAACTCGCTCATCGAGAGCTACTCGGGCTCCAGCTCGGGCGTGGGTTTTGCCATTCCGGTTAACTACGCCAAGAACATTGCCGACCAGATCATCGACGGCAAGACGCCGGTGCATCCGTACATGGGCGCCACGCTTTCGAGTGTCAACGCGCTTAACGCCCGCACCAACAAGCTGAGCACAGACAGCGGCGCGTATGTGGCGAGCGTTGTCGAGGACGGTCCTGCAGCCAAGGCCGGCATCCAGGAGGGTGATGTCATTACCAAGCTGGGCGACGATGAGATTACGAGTGCCGATGGCCTGATCATCGCGCTGCGCAGCCACGAGGTGGGCGAGAAGGTCGAGATTACGCTCGTGCGCGGCAAGGAAGAGAAAAAGGTCACCGTCGAGCTGGGCTCCGACGAGGAGCTGCAGAACCAGCAGCAGGACGATAGCGCGACCGACACCGGCAACGGCGGTATTACCGACGAGCAGCTGCGCCAGTATCTGGAGGAGCTGCTGGGCCAGCAGGGCCAGGGCTACGGTCAGGGTTACTAGCGAGCCGTATCGCACATATCGAAGCCAGAGGGGCTGTCCCATCAACGTGGGACAGCCCCTCTTTTCTCATTGATCCGTTGGGGACGGAGGAAAACGGATCATTTAAAGCTGAAAAGGACATGGTTTGATCGTGCGATCCACCCCGGTCCGTCGGCTGCCGATTCGGTGCGGTTCGAAAGGGTTATTCGGCCCCGTTGCGACCGGTGGTACTCTAGTATCCGTTTGAAATCGAGCGAAGGAGTGCCGCTATGGAGCAATCGAGTCTGTTTGGTGACGGCGTGGGCATCGATACCGAAACGCCCGCGAGCGCGGATGCCGCCGCACCGACCGACGCCCATGCCCGGGCGGCAGCGCGCGCGGCCGAGCTGCGCCACGAGCTCGATTACCACGCCTACCGCTACTACATGCTCGATGCGCCCGAGATCACGGACGCCGCCTTTGACAAAATGCTCGTTGAACTACAGGAAATCGAGGCGACCTACCCCGATCTGGTAACGCCCGACAGCTACACCCAGCGCGTGGGCGGCTACGTGAGCGAGCAGTTTACGCCGGTCACGCACATGGCACGCATGTATTCCATGGACGATGCCATGGATCTGGACGAACTCGACGCATGGCTCCAGCGCACCGAGGACGCGCTTGGTGCCGGCAGCGTCACCTATACCTGCGAGCTTAAGATCGACGGTCTGGGCGTGGCCCTTACCTACCAAAACGGCACCTTCGTACGCGCGGCCACACGTGGCGATGGCACCACGGGCGAGGACGTGTCGCTCAACGTCCGTACCATCAAGGATGTGCCCATGCACCTGTCCGAGCCGGCGCTCGCTCACATGGGCGCCGACCGCGAGCGCGCCATCGAGGTGCGCGGCGAGGTCTACATGCCTAAGGGCAGCTTTGTTCGTCTGAACGACGAGGCCGATGCCGAGGGCCGCGACCCCTTTGCCAACCCGCGCAACGCCGCCGCCGGCAGCCTGCGCCAAAAGGATCCCAAGGTCACGGCGCGCCGCGACCTGGCCACCTTTATCTATGCCATCGCCGATACCGATCCGCTGCACGTCCACAGCCAGCGTGAATTTCTCGACTGGCTGCGCAGCGCCGGCTTTAGCGTCAACCCCAACGTGGCACGCTGCGCCACACCCGCCGAGGTTCACGAGTTCTGTGCCCAGGCGCTCGAGCACCGCGGCGACCTGAACTACGACATCGACGGCGTGGTCGTAAAGGTTGACAGCTTCCAGCAGCAGCTCGACCTGGGCTTTACCGCCCGCGCACCACGCTGGGCTATTGCCTTTAAGTTCCCGCCCGAGGAAAAACAGACCGTCCTGCGCGAGATTCGCATCCAGGTGGGCCGCACCGGTGTGCTCACGCCGGTCGCCGAGTTCGACCCGGTGACGGTCGCCGGCTCCACCATCGCGCGCGCCACGCTGCACAACATCGACGAAATCCGTCGCAAAAACGTGCGCGAGGGCGATACCATCATCGTGCACAAGGCGGGCGACGTAATCCCCGAGGTTGTGGGCCCGGTGCTCGATAAACGCCCGGCCGAGTCGGTCGACTGGTCCATGCCCGAGGTTTGCCCCGTGTGCGGTAGCCCCGTGGTCCACGAGGATGGCGAGGTTGCCTACCGCTGCGTCTCCATCGATTGCCCCGCACAGCTCAAGGAGCGCCTGCTCCACTGGGTGAGCCGCGGCTGCATGGACGTCGACGGCCTGGGCGATGAGATCGTCGACAAGATGATCGCCGCCGGCCTGGTCCACGATGTCGCGGACTTCTACCAGCTCACGATCGATGACATCGCAGGCCTGGACACGGGCCGCGTGGTAAAAGGGGGGCATCGTAAGGGCGACCCCATGCTCGATAAGCATGGAAAGCCGATGCTCAACGAGGACGGTACTCCAAGGCTTTACAAAGCCGATCGAATCGTTAAAAATGCGGGCGAGCCCATACCGGTGGGTGTGAAGACGGCTGAAAAGATAGTCGATGAGCTCAATAAATCTCGGCAGTTGCCGCTCTCAAGGATTCTGTTTGCTTTGGGGATTCGCTTGGTGGGGAAGAGCGTCGCCGAGCTTATAGCCCGGCGTTACCTTTCAATTGATGCACTTGTTATAGCTGACGAGGAAGATATAGCCCAGATCGAAGGGGTTGGACCGGAAATCGCAAATAGCATAAAGGAGTTCTTCTCTGTTCCGGAAAATCTCGATGTGCTTCAGCGACTTCGTGAATGCGGTTTCTCTCTCGAGGAAGACCTCATGGGCGCAATGCAGGCAAAGTCTGAAAAAGCTGGTATTTCCGCCAATCTCGCTTCAGAGCAACCACTAACAGGATTGACTTTTGTTCTGACCGGTACACTCGAGAAACGTTCTCGTTCCGAGGCTGGGGATGTGTTGAAACTTCTGGGGGCTAAGGTGACGGGGTCGGTTTCGAAGAAAACCTCCTATGTAGTTGCGGGGGCGAATGCGGGCTCAAAGCTCACTAAGGCCCAAGCACTTGGTGTGCCCGTACTGGACGAAGACCAACTTGAGGAAATTATCGAAACGGGCGAAGTTCCTGTGGAGTAGGGAGACTGTCATGGCGGCAGACGTACTGTTTTTGGATGTTGAAACTCCAAATGGACACAATGATCGAATTAGCTCAATTGGACTAATTCGATGTGACTGCAATGGTGCCGTCCTTGCAGAGGATTCCTATTTGGTTGATCCTGAGGAGCCGTTTTCGGAAATAAACATGAGGCTAACGGGCATTTCCCATGCTGATGTTGCCGGTGCTCCTACATTTCCGGAAATATGGTCACGCTCATTGAAAAGCTTGTTTGACGGAGCCGCTCTGGTTGCTCACAACGCTTCATTTGATTTGGCGGTTCTGTGGAAGCTATTCGACGCCTATGAACTTGACAGGCCCGAGTGGAATTACGCCTGCACTAAAGAGCTTGCCAAGCAGTGGCATCCAGAATACCCAGACTATAAGCTTCCAACGGTTTGCCGATGCCTAGATCTTGAGATGGGGAACCATCATCGAGCCTTGGACGATGCGGATGCTTGCAGGCGTATTTTCCACTCGTTGGTTATGGAAGACGAGGGGCGTGTCCCCACGTTTGCACCGTATAGTCTTGGTGCTAGTTGCAAACGACGTTCAAATGAAGGGGCTTCCCGTGCTTCGGCACAGAGAGTGAAGTCGGAAAAGACTGCCGATTACTGCGACTTTCTAAGTTTGTGCGAAATGATAGTCGCCAATGGCCGAGTTGATGCCTTGGAGGCAATGTCAGTACTGCAGTATGTCGAAGAACATGATAAGTTGCAAGGCGACCCTTTGCTCGACAAAGTTTGCTCGCTTCTAACTGCCGCTTTGGCGGATGGTGATATAGATGAGCGCGAATCCAATCAATTGGTTGGTTTATTGCAGGGGGTAATCAATCCCTGCTCCGATGGCGTAGCGCATCGACAGGTTCAAATTGAAGGAAAGAAATTCTGCCTCTCTGGTACTTTCTATCATGGTTCAAAAGAGTGTATCAAGCAGTTTATTTTGCAGAATGGCGGCCAGGTACTGAGTGGCGTGTCAAAGAAATGCGACTACGTGGTTGTGGGCGATGAAGGCAGCGATGCTTGGACTACAAAGAACTACGGGAGTAAGGTAAAGAAAGCCTTGGAACTCCAGTCCAAGGGCGATGACATTCAGATTGTCAGTGAAGATGCTTTAGGACTTTAGCGGGGTCGTTTTGGTGTAACATAATTGTGTACACAATTATGTTAGGAGTGTGCCATGCCCGTTTGCGTTCCAATTAAAGATATGCGGGACACCGCAAAGTTTTCTGAGCTCGTTGAAACTACTACGGGCCCAGTGACTGTTACAAAAAACGGCTATAGCAAATTTGTTGTACTTCGATCTGAAGACTATGACCTCATGGTTCAGGAACAGGCTAAGGCTCGCCTGATGGCTCGTATAGCTGTGGCCGAGCGGGAGCGTGCTGCCGGCACGGCGCGTGATGCCTTTGAGGCCCTCGATGACCTTGAGGCAAAATATGGCCTATAACGTCAAGATTCTGCCTACAGCTGAACAAGAGGTTGACGATATCGTTGATTATCTATTAGGGCATGGTATTTTTACCGCCCGGCATTTTCTTGATAAATTCCGTAGTCAGCTCCAGCTTCTTCAAAGTGGTGTAGTTGACTACGGCTTATCGAAGTTACCCGAGCTTGCAGCGCTTGGCTACCATGCTTGCCTCGTCAATTCTTATGTAATGCTTTATTACTACGATAACGAGGACGTTGTGGTTGCCCATGTTTTTCACCAAAGCCAAGATTATGCCGCATTGGTGATATCTAGAAATCGATTCGAGTTGCTGGATAATGATTAGTAAGAACCGCCCGGAAGCACGATGCCTTCCGGGCGGTTCTTACTTTGCCGGGACAACCGGCACCGTGATCTGCGTCACGTAGGTTGCGGGATCGTCGCTAATGATGTCGTCGATCAGGGCGATCTCGCGCGAGGGACCGGCGGGTGTCAGGTTGTGTTCGTGTATATAGCCGAGCAGCTGCTTATAGCGCGGGCCCGCTTGCCCGTGCGCGCCGCGGAAGCTTATGGTCAGGCAGCGCGCGGCGGGTCGCGTCTCGACGTCGCCCAAGTACTCATCGGTGTCATCGAGCAGCAGAAAGACCTCGTCGTAGCCATCAAAGTCGCCGGCGGCGAGGCGCTCGGCGCTAATCCCAACGCCCAAGTTGCCCAGAAAGACAAAGGTCTCGTGCTGGCCCTTCTGCAGTTGACGAATCTGCCACTCCAGCGCATAGGCGTCGGTAGGGTTGACGCGTTCGCGCAACACAGCGCAGCGAAGCTCGGGCGCATCGATTATGCAAATGGTATCGAGCTCGGTGTTCAAGGCGTCATGCAGCAGGGCAAGCCGGTTATCGATCTTGCGCGACACACGTTCGAGCTCGTGGCGCTTGTGCTCGATGAGCTCCTGCTGCTGAGCCAGCTGTCGCTGCATGAGGTCCACATCGCGCGTGGTCACAAACTCGCGGATTTGTGCGAGCGGCAAGTCGAGAACACGCAGGTGGCTGATGGTGTTGAGGGTGGAGAGTTGCCGAGATCCGTAGTAGCGGTATCCACTCGCCGAATCGATGTGCGCCGGGTCCAGCAAGCCCATCTGCTCGTAATGGCGCAACGTGCCCACACTCAGGTTGAACAAGCGCGCCACCTCGCCAATGCGGAGCAGGCCCTCGGTATGTTCAGTTGGCGAGTCGGTCATGGGACCGCTCCTTTCGGTAAAAAGCAGGGGAGAGGTGCCAGGCCTGCGTCGCCCCGCTACACCATCAGTTTGTCAAAAGCTCCGCGGCGGTTGAGTACGGTAAACGCGATAACACAGATGACCGCCGACAGAATCGACCCGCACGGCGAGGCGATACCCATGGGAAACAGCGTGTCGGAATAGGCATTCGACAGCAACCACGCGCCCGGCACGCGAATGAGCGCCACGGCCAGCACGTTGTGCGCAAAGCCGATGTAGCTCTTGCCGTATGCAGCGAAAAAGCCGCTAAAGCAAATGTGGATGCCGGCAAAGATTGCGTCGAAAATATAACTGTGCATATAGCCGGTACCGGCCGCGACCACCGCAGGGTCCTTGGCAAAAAAGCCAATAAACGCCGGTGCCACCAGCCACATCAGCACCGTGATCAGGCAGCCGTACACCACCGAGACCGTCATGGCATTCTTGAGCACCTGACGCGCGCGGTTGCCCTTGCCCGCACCGGCATTTTGCGCCGTGAGCGCGCTGACGGTGGCACCCATGGAACTCGGCACAATGAACAAAAAGCTGATCATCTTCTCGACCAGGCCCACGGCGGCAGCGTCGACGAGCCCTCGGTGGTTGGCGATGACGGTGATAAACATAAACGCCACCTGGATGCAGCCGTCCTGGACGGCCACGGGCACGCCGATCTTAAGGATGCTGCCGAGCACCTCGGGCTGGGGGCGCAGGTCGCTGCGCTTAACGTGGATGTTCGTGCGGCGGCTCTTGAGCCACGCGAGCGCGAGGGCAACGCTGGCCGTCTGGGCGGTTACCGTGCCGAGCGCCGCACCCACGGGGCCGAGCCCCATGTGGCCGATAAACAGAAAGTCGAGTGCGATGTTGATGATGCACGCCACACCGATCACGTACATGGGCGAGCGCGAATCGCCCAGGCCGCGAAAGATGGCCGAGAGGATGTTGTACGCGGCGATAAAGGGAATGCCGACAAAGCAGATACGCAGGTAGGCGGCGGTGCCTTCGACCGCCTCGGGCGGCGTACCAATGAGCGCCACGATTTGCGGGCATAGTGCAAACAAGATGACGGCCAGTACCACCGAGACGCCCATAAAGAGCGTAATGGTGTTGCCGATGGCGGTCTCGGCGCGGTCGAAGCGACGCGAACCCACGGCGTGGCCGACGATGACCGTCGTTCCCATGGCTAGGCCCACGAGCGTCACGGTAATGATATAGAGCGTCTGAGCGCCATTGCCCACGGCGGTGATGCCGGCAGCGCCGCTAAACTGCCCCATCATGTACAGATCGGCCATGCCGTAGAGCATCTGCAAAAAGTACGAGAGCATATAGGGCAGGGCAAAGACCGCGATGGTCTTAAGGACATTGCCGCGTGTGAGGTCGTGTTCCATGGGCGGGGCACTTTCTGGCTTGGTTCGTTTAACTACCAGTGTAGTGAAAACCCTACAACGATTGTAGAGTCAAGGTTTGTGTCGGCAGTGGGGCGAAAAAAGTCGCGCGCACCATTATTCCGAGTGAATATGGACACACGTCACGAGAACTCGCCGCCGGCGCTAAACTTGCAGAAAACGATTTCGGAATACTTGACACCATTATTCGGCGCGCAATAATACGTGCGTTTGCGAACAACGTTTGATGGGGGTTGAACCTGCGTGCGCAATCTCAAAATACTGTTTTCCTATCTAGGGGCATACCGTCGCGATGCCATCCTCGGCGTGTTCTTTGTGTCGGTCGAGACGGTGCTCGAGCTGTTTATACCGGTCATCATGGCCAACATCATCGATGTGGGCGTGCCTGCGGGTGATATCAACTACATGCTGCTGCAGGGCGCGTACATGTTGGTGTGCGCTGCGCTTTCGCTGGTACTGGGCTTGGGTTATGCCCACACGTCCGCCCGCGTTGCTTCGGGCCTAGGCGCTAACCTGCGCGAGGCCGAGTACAAAAAGATTCAGACGCTCGCTTTTGGTAACCTGGACAACTACGACGCCAGCTCGCTCGTCACCCGCATGACCACGGACATCACCGTTATCCAAAATGCTGTGGGCAACGGCTTTCGCCCTATGGTGCGCGGCCCGGTGACGCTTATCGTCGGCCTTATCTACGCGCTGATGCTGTCGCGTCCGCTCGCCACCGTCTTTGCGATCATCTTGCCCGTGTTGGCAATCGTGCTGGGCGTCATCACCTATCGCGTGAGCCCGCTCTACCGCCAACTCCAGACCTCGATGGACCACCTTAACGGCGTGGTGCAAGAGGACCTTACCGCCGTGCGCGCCGTGAAGGCTTACGTGCGCGCCGAGCACGAGTGCGACAAGTTCGACACCGTCAATACCGAGCTCGCCGACACGGCGACCAAGACCTTCGGCACCGCCGTGCTCAACCTGCCGGTGTTTCAGCTGTCGATGTACGTGGCTGCGCTCTCCATCCTGTGGATTGGCGGCCGCATGATTCTCGCCGGCAAGTTGGGCGTGGGCTCGCTCACGGGCTTTATGAGCTACGTGCTGCTGATCATGAACTCACTCATGATGATTTCCAACGTGTTTTTGCTGCTCACGCGCGCTCTCACGAGTGTGGGCCGTATCGCAGAGGTGCTCGATGAGGAGCCCTTTATCGCCAGCTCTGCGGGAGACCTCGCGACTGCGGCTCCAGCGGACGGCAGTATCGAGTTTCGCGACGTTTCCTTTAAATACCGCGCGGAAGCAGCCGAGGATGTGCTCGAGCATATCGACCTTCGCATCGAGAGCGGCTCGACGGTGGGCATCCTCGGCGGCACGGGCTCGGGCAAGAGCTCGCTTGTGCAGCTGATTGCGCGCCTGTACGACGCCACCGAGGGAACCGTGCTTGTGGGCGGACACGACGTGCGCGACTACGACCTGGTCGCCTTGCGCGACGCCGTGGGCATTGTGCTGCAAAAGAACGTGCTGTTCACGGGCACCGTGCGCGAGAACCTGCAGTGGGGCAATCCACGGGCGTCGGACGATGAGCTCCTCGCGGCTTGCCGCGCGGCGTGCGTGGACGAGTTCCTTGATCGCATCGGCGGACTGGACGGCGAGTTGGGCCAAGGTGGCGCCGGTGTTTCGGGTGGCCAGAAGCAACGCCTTTGCATCGCGCGCACGCTGCTCAAGCATCCGCGCGTGCTCATTTTTGATGACTCCACCAGCGCGGTTGATATGGCGACCGACGCTAAGATTCGCGAGCACATCGCCCGGATTTCCGATACGACCGTGCTCATCATCGCCCAGCGCATCGCGAGCGTCATGGATGCCGATCGCATTGTGGTGTTA
Source organism: uncultured Collinsella sp. (assembly GCA_959021215.1). GTDB lineage: Bacteria > Actinomycetota > Coriobacteriia > Coriobacteriales > Coriobacteriaceae > Collinsella. The sequence continues at coordinate 16,900 of CAUEUQ010000009.1, forward strand.
GACGACGGTCGTGTCCACGGCGTGGGCACGCACGAGGAATTGCTGGCGGGCGACAACATATACCAGGAGATTTACGCCTCGCAGATGGAGTTTGCGGGGGACGCGGACGCCGGCGACGGCAGCGACGATGGCTGCGCGAATGACCCGTTTTCCTCCGTCGCATGCGGATCACCCTTGGAAGGGGGTGAGCGCCATGCCTAAGACCGCAGCCCAAGCACGCCCGGCCGACCTCAAGCACACCGTGCGCCGCTTGCTCTCCTACATGGGACATGCCAAGTTCTCGTTGCTCGCGGTGGGCGCGCTCGCCTCCGTCGCCGCCATCGCGAGCCTCGTCGGCACCTACATGGTGCGTCCCATCGTTAACGGTTTGGCCACGGGCGGGGAGGAACTGCTTACCAAGCAGGTCATCCTGACGGCGATCATCTACGCCGCGGGCGTGCTCTCGGCCCTGGGTTACTCGCAGGTTATGGTGCGCGCGGCCCAACGCGTGGTGTCCGATATTCGCCGCGACCTGTTCGCGCACATCCAGACGCTGCCGCTCAGTAATTTTGACAGCACACGCTCGGGCGACATCATGAGCTTTTTCACCAACGACGTCGACACCGTCTCCGAGGCGCTCAACAACAGCTTTGCCAACGTGATTCAGGCCGCCATTCAGGTTGTGGGCACCACGGCAATGCTCATCATCCTTAACTGGCGGCTCACGATTATCACGCTTGTGTGCGATGCGGCCATTGTGCTGTATGCGCGCTACTCGGGCGCGCGTTCTAAGCGCTTCTTTGCTGCCCAGCAGGCATCGCTTGGCGACCTGGACGGATATATCGAAGAGATGGTCTCGGGCCAAAAGGTCATCAAGGTCTTTAACCGCGAGGCAGCGAATGTCGCCGGCTTTGCTTGCCGCAACGACGAGCTTCGTCGTACCGGCACCGCCGCCGTGAGCTATGCCAACTCCATGGTGCCCATGACCGTCGTGATTGGCTACGTCAACTATGCCATCGTCGCCGTGGCGGGCGGCATGCTCTGTATCAAGGGGCTCGCCGACGTAGGTGCGCTTGCAAGCTACCTGGTCTTTGTGCGCCAGGCCGCCATGCCCATCAATCAGTTTACGCAGCTGGGCAACTTCTTGCTCAATGCGTTGGCCGGCGCCGAGCGCTTGTTTGCCGCCATGGATCTTGAACTCGAGGCGGACGAGGGCCGCGTGGAGCTGGTGCAGACGGGTGACGCCGCGTGGGCGTGGAAGATTCCCGAGGGCCAGGGCGTGGGCGCGTACGGACACTTGCATGATGTGGCGGCCGTTGATGAGTCGGGCCGCGCGGTAGCCGTCGACGGTACCGAGCTTGTCACCGGTCTTATCCCGCTTGCCGGCGACGTGCGCTTCCATGCCGTTGACTTTTCCTACGTGCCGGGCACCCGTGTGCTCACGGATCTCAACCTGTTTGCCAAGCCGGGGCAAAAGATCGCGTTTGTGGGCTCGACGGGCGCCGGTAAGACGACCATCACCAACCTCATCAACCGCTTCTACGAGGTCGATGACGGCGAGATCACGTACGACGGCATCGACGTCAAGCACATTGCCAAGGCCAGCCTGCGCGGATCGCTCGGCATTGTGCTGCAGGACACGCACTTGTTTAGCGGCACCATTGCGCAGAACATCCGCTTTGGCAAGCTCGACGCGACCGACGAGGAGGTGCGCGCCGCTGCCGAGGCAGCCTGCGCCGACTCGTTTATCCGCCGCCTGCCTAGAGGGTACGACACGCCGGTCACGGCCGACGGCGCCAACCTGTCGCAGGGCCAGCGCCAGCTGCTCGCCATCGCGCGCGTGGCCGTGGCCGATCCGCCGGTGCTCATCTTGGACGAGGCCACTTCGAGTATCGACACGCGTACCGAAAAGCTCATCGAGCGCGGTATGGACCGCATCATGCGCGGACGTACCACGTTTATGATCGCGCACCGCCTGTCCACCGTCCGCGACGCCGACGCCATCATGGTTCTCGAACACGGCCGCATCATCGAGCGCGGCACGCACGAAGAGCTGCTCGCCCAGCATGGTGAGTACTGGCAGCTGGCGCATGGCTTAAAAGAGTTGGATTAACCCGTTCGAGCACGATGCTTTGACCCCTCCGTGCCCCTCACCTCGCCTCAAATCATCACAACATTCGATGTTTTTCGCCAAAATCGGGAAAAGCATCGAAGGTTGTGATGGTTTGTGTGTTGAGGATGGGCTTGGGAAGCCGGTTTTGCTCGCAAAGGCCTTTCGTGTCGTACGCATGTCGACCCATTCTTCCCGTGCGGTACTATATTCCCTGAAGAATAAAGACCGGCGTGAGGGGAGGGCTGCGTGGACGGGCACGTGCAACATGACGGTTTTGGCCGCGATATCAACTACCTGCGCATTGCCGTTACCGACAAGTGCAATTTCCGCTGCATCTATTGCATGCCGGCCGATGGCGTGGCGCCCCGCGCGCATGACGAGCTGCTCAGCGCCGAGGAAATCGCCCGCTTTGTGCGCTTGGTAGCGGGGGAGGGCATTCGCCGCGTACGCCTGACGGGCGGCGAGCCGCTGGTCAGCCGCCGTATCATCCCGCTTATTCGCGACATCCGCGCGATTCCGCAGATCGAGGACATCTCGCTCACCACCAACGGCGCCCTGCTGCCCAAGCTAGCGCCGCAGCTCAAGGACGCGGGGCTTAACCGCGTCAACATCTCGCTCGATACGCTCGACCCTACGCTCTTTGGAAAGATCACGCGCTTGGGTCGGCTCGAGCAGACCATGGCTGGCATCGACGCGGCACTGGCTTGGGGCTTTGAGCCCGTTAAGGTCAACTGCGTTGTGGTGCGTCGGCTCAACCAGGATGTGGCGGCCCTTGCGCGGCTCACGCTTGACCGCCCCATCCACCTGCGCTTTATCGAATATATGCCCATCGGCGACGAGCACACGAGCTCGCATTGCGCTGTGGACCCGCATGCGCCCGCGCTCAATCCCGAACTGTGGGACGCGAGCGATACCGTGCCGAGCGACGAGCTGCGGGCGCGCATCAATGCCGGGGCCGCGGCGGCGGGTCTGGGCGAGCTCGAGCCGCTCGGCATCAACGACGCTCCTGCCGGCGCGGGCCCTGCGCGCTATTGGCACTTTCCGGGCGCGGCGGGAACGGTTGGCTTTATTAGCGCCATGTCCAACCATTTTTGTGCGAATTGCAATCGTCTGCGCCTGACGGCCGATGGCAACGTGCGTCCGTGCCTGTTCAGCGATGCCGAGTATTCGGTGCGTGAGGCGCTGCGCCGTGGTGATGATATGCAGGTACTTTCGATTTGGCGCGATGCCGTGGCCCACAAACCGCAGGAACACGCGATAATTGAGGGCACGCAACGATTTATGTCCCAAATCGGAGGATGATCATATGGCCAAGAGCAGGTACGCCGACGCCACCAAGGCCGCTCGCAGGGCCGCGATGTCTGCCCACAAAGTCACGGCTGCGGCGAATGCTGGCAACGCCGACGCGCCCGCGCAGCCGACTGCCAGCGCTGCCATCGAGCCCGCCCGCGACGCCCGTCGCGACGAGCTGACGCACGTGGACGCCAAGGGCGAGGTACGCATGGTCGACGTGTCCGACAAGGCCGAGACCCATCGCATCGCCATCGCCGAGGGCACCATCCTCATGCATCCTGAGACGCAGGCCATGGTGCTGCAGGACCGCGCCAAAAAGGGCGATGTGCTTGCCTGCGCGCGCGTAGCGGGCATCATGGCCATCAAGCGCACGAGCGACATCATCCCCATGTGCCATCCGCTGCTCATTACCAAGAGCAAGTGCGACATTGCGCCCATCGCTCCGGCGGGGACGCCTGCCGAGGATGTGCCCGAGGGCTGGGCACCGGCGCGCGCGGACGGACAGGTCGGTTTTCACGTGCTGGTTACGGCGGGCGTGACGGGCAAGACCGGCATTGAGATGGAGGCCCTGACTGGAGCGAGTGCCGCGTGCCTAACGATCTATGACATGTGCAAGGCCGTCGATCGCGGCATGGAGATCGTCGACGTTCGCTTGCTGCACAAGGAAGGCGGCCGCTCGGGCGTGTGGGATCGTGTAGAGCGTCACGCCGCTGCTGTTGAGGCTGCTGCCGCAGACGGCAGCGCACCCGCGAGCGCACCCGTCGCCGTCGCGCCCGCAGCTCCGGCCCCGGCCGTCCCCGCAATCGCGTTTATCGGCTACCAAAACTCGGGCAAGACCACGCTCGTCGAGAAGGTTATTGCCGAGCTCACCCGCCGCGGCCTGCGCGTGGGTTCGCTCAAGCATCATGGGCATCACGGCTTTGATATCGACGTGCCCGCTAAGGATACGTGGCGCCATCACCAGGCCGGCTCCAAACACGTGGGCCTCATCTGCGCCACGCGCTGGGCGGAGTACGCCGACACGCGCGAGGAGGACGAGATGCCCGCGCGCGAGCTGCTGTCGCGTTACAACGATGTCGACGTGGTGATCATCGAGGGCTACAAGGCCGAGGGCTTCGACAATATTGTGGTCGCGCGCTCGGGTGTTGACCGTCTGCGCGGCAAGAGCTCGCTCGACCTGGTCGACGGTCACACGCTGGCCCTTGCTTGCAACGAGGCCCTGGCGCGTCAGGCCTTCGACGCCGGCTTTGCGACCCGAGCTATTAACATCAACGACGCCCGAGCCATCTGCGATCTCATCCAAGATCACCTGGCCTAAAACCTGCCAAAAAGGGACAGGTTTATTCCGGCAGGTTTTATCTGGGAAAACGTCATTTCCACCACAAAGGGGCCAGGCTCCTTTGTGGTGGTTTTTGCTTTAGTAGATGTGTGGGACATGTCTTACAATCTACCAAGTAGTTCATGACGGGCGAAAAACGGAGAGAAGGGTCCTGCTGCGTCCTTAATGTTTCATGCGGATAGATTGATTTGACAGACGGTGGCGAATGCCCGCCGTCCGCATTCGTATGAAACAAGGAGTCTCCATGCTCGCCTCCCTTTTCTCAAAGCCTCAATCTTCGCTGTCCGTGCAGGCCAAGCGCCTGGTGGCGATGCGCTTTCTCATCTACACCGGTTTTCAGACCAGCTACTTTATCGGCGTCATCGGAACGCTCACCTATGCAGACGGCGCTTCGGTCGTCGCGACATCGCTGGCCGTCCTGTTTATGAACGCATTCGTGATCTTGGGATCCTTTGCGGGTGGCGCGGCGCTCGACGCCTGGGGTCCGCGCCGTCATTTCCGGGCGAGTATCGTCGGCACGTTGGCAACCGGCGCGGCAATTCTCGCCTTTGGCAGCGCGACCGAAACAGTCCTTGCCGGCGCGGTACTCCTGGGCTTTGTGATGGGATTTGCCCAGCCCATTGCCACGTCCTATCCGGCGTATCTCACCGACGACCCCGTCGAGCTCAAAGACATCAACTCCGCCATCGCCATGTTTTCAAACGTGAGTATCATCGTTGGCCCCACGCTGGGCGGCTTTGTCGCGGCGGCTGCGTCGTCGCGCGCGGTGTTCGTGCTCATGATGATCTTTACTGTACTGGCGCTCATTGCCGGTTGGGGCTTTAGGCAAAGTGCAAGTCAGGCCGCCACACACGAAGACAAACCTGCGATCGGCGACATCACATCGGATAAGGCCAGCCAAGGCCCCGACCCCAACACATCTTCCCGCGCCACCTTCGCGACCAGCATCAAGACGGTCTTTACCAATAGCGTCCTCGCGCTACTTTTCTGCATCATCTTCCTCTCGAACTTTGGCTACGGTGCCTTCGACCCGCTGGAGTCGTTCTTCTACCGCGATGTCCTGCACGTCGGTGTCGAGTGGATGGGCTGGCTCTCGTCGGCCAGCGGTGTGGGCGCGGTGCTGGGCGCCGTGGTCGCGCTCCGCTTGCCGCCGCACCTGGTCAACCTTAAAACGCTGCTCGTGGCGCTCATGTCCGTGGGCCTGGGAAGCCTGCTCTACGTGGGAACGCCGTACGTGGGCGTGGCACTTATCGGCCAGATTGTCCTGGGCGTGGCCTGGGGCGTTGTCAACCCGCTCCACAACACAATCGTGCAAACGACGGCTCCGCTCGAGCAGCTCGGCCACGTCAACTCGGTCATGGGCTTTGGCAACATGTTCGCCGGCGTAGCCCCGCTGGCGATTGCCCCCTGGCTGGCGGCGACGTTTGGCGTGCAACAGGCGCTCGTAGGGGCGGGCATGGTCGTGACGGCAGTTCCCGCGGCGTTGCTGCTGTTTGGACGCCGGCATTTTGATCGTGCCGCAAGGCAGTAAAAACCATCACAACATTCGATGAAAATCGCGATTTTGCCGAATAACGTCGAATGTTGTGATGGTTTGCGCTCCGGGCAGGCCGCCCTTCGGGTTCGGCCACCACAAAGGGGGGCCAGGCACCTTTGTGGTGATCGGGTCCCAACGGCCTGCGCCTTGGTATACCATGTACGCCGTTCACGAATACACCCCACACCGACGCGCTACCCAGAAAGGCCCCCATGGACACCACCTTCAGCCGCATCAAAGCCGTGTTCTGCGATATTGACGGCACGCTGCTCACGAGCCAGCACACGGTGTCCCCGCGCACCGTGGCGGCGATCCGCGCCCTGCGCGAGCGCGGCGTGCTCTTTGGCCTGTGCACCGGGCGCGACGCCCACGCGACCGAGGCCATGTACAAGCTCTGGGGCATCGAAGGCCTGGTAGACGTGATGGTGGGCTGCGGTGGCGCCGAGGTCATCGACCGCGCGCACGACATCAACGAGCTGAGCTATCCGCTGCCGGGCGAGACCATCGCGCGCATCTGCAAGCACATGGCGGACCTTCCGGCAACGCCCGTCTGCCCCCGAGACGGCGTGTTCTACGTGCCCGAGAGCAACGCGTGCGTCGAGCACCTGTCGCGCGTCGACGGCGTGCCCTACCAGGTGGTCGATTTTGCCGAGTTCTTGCGCGAGCCGCAGCCCAAGGTGATGTTTACCATGGCGCCCGAGGTGATGCCGCAGGTCATCGAGCGGGCGTCGACGTTTGCCGATGACACTGTTAAGGCGGCGGCTCTGCAAACCACGCAGCGGCTCTACGAGTTCATGGATCCGCGCGTGTCCAAGACGCGCGGCCTTGTGCGCGTGGCGGAGCTCAACGACATGGAGCTCCAGGACATCTGCGTGTTTGGCGATGCCGATAACGACACCTGCATGGTGGCCGACGCCGGCGTGGGTGTGGCCATGGCAAACGGCAGCGACGCCACCCGCGCCGCCGCCGATTATGTAACCGCCAGCAACGACAAAGACGGCATCGCGATCTTTATCGAGGAACATCTGCTGTAGCGCAGGGGGAGAACTACCACAAAGGGAGCAGGCACCTTTGTGGTGGCCTCAGGCGATTTGGGCGAATTGATGCCTAAAATCTGCGCGATAATCCAAATAACGTTGTCTGAACATCATGCTTCTAACTGCCGATGGGTTAAAGATATTCCCATCAATTTGGTAGTCTATTCCTCCCGGTTAATGATCTACTGTTCACGGTCGATTTTCGACCGTTCACAGGACGCATGGTCTTGAGCAAAATGTTGTGCAAATAAATAAAATGCTATTAAAAAAATGATAACTAGCTTAATTACCAGTAGAAATCGCTATTTCATAGCGAATAAACGAAGGTAAATCCGAGCAAATGTCAAGAGAATTGAGAATTCGCTACAAAACTATCGGTATTTTTGCTTAGATGTTCAAACAATCGTTACAATATGTACTATAAGCGTGCGCAATTACAGGTTGCGCAGATACGTTTGATAGGGAAAGAGCAAGATCGCGGTCTCTTGGGGAGGAGACATCGATGAAAGCGAATTCGGACAAATCTAAGCAGAGTAATAAAGCGACGCGCCGTGTACTGGCAGGCGTTTTGTGCGGAGCCTCCGTGTTGAGCCTGGTACTGTCGCTCGTCATGCCCCCGATCTCGCAGGCCATTGCCAACGATGCCCAGGCGGGCACGGCCGTGAAGACCGTTGCGGACGAGGGCTCTTTGGGCGAGGACGCCGGTGCGGGCAACGTCGCAGACAAGGGTGACGAAGACCAGAATAGCGACGACACCGAGGGCGACGAGACCGACTCTTCAAATGGTGTTGAGCAGGGTCAGTCTGAGGATCAGCCTGTGGGCGAGTTGCAGGCCGAAGACGGCGAACCGGCAGATGGCAGTGTCGTAGAGTTTGCCGCGGTGAACGAACAATCCCAAACGTCGGCCAATGAGATAACTAGTGCTGCTGATCTGGAGAGCAAGCTTAAGGCCGTTGGAGAGAATGAAACAGCCAGTTTTGAGCTTACTCAGGATATTGAGTGCAGCTCAACAATCCAGCTCGAAAAAAGTGGAAGCAATATCACGCTGGATCTAAACGGTTACAAGATTAAATATAAGAATCAGAGCTCGCCCCTGTTCAACATTACGGGGGGCGCGATGCTGACTGTTAAGGATTCGGGGCGGGTAAATGATCGGCCTATAACTTCTGCTATTTTGAACGACCAGGGTCAGAATCTAATTCCCGGCAATTACGGCATGAAAGCCAGGCCGACTTACAGCGACGATGGCATTCCGACAAAACTAACCTACTACGTAACTGAATCGGTCGCAAGCGGAACGTGTACAACCGAAACTCTTAAAGGGTATGAGGCTGATATCAAGGGTGCCATTGTGGCTTGCGAGGGTACTGGCTATTTGAAGCTCATTAACCTCTACAACAACGGTCACTTCAACCTCGAGAGTGGCACGCTTACGCAGAAGCAGGGCGGCCACGTCGGTAATCTGATCTATGCCGAGAACGGTTCGACTGTTACCATGAACGGCGGCTACATCTGCGGCGCCGATACGGGAGACTCGGGTGCTGGCGCCGGCATTAAGGTGTCAAATAATGCGTCAAATAATAAAGGCTGTCGGTCAACTTTCAAAATGACCAATGGTGTAATCGCCGGCAATAGTGCTCCGAGTGGCGCTGGCGTTTTCGCAGAGGACTATGTTAATGCCTCCGAGGCGGATAAAGATAACGATTTTACTAAGGACCACCCTACGGTCGAGATGACTGGCGGCATAATTACCGGTAATTACACGCGCGATTCTGTCAAAGGCCTCGGTGGCGGCATCTTGGCCACGGGTGGCAGCGTTACCGTTTCCGGTGGCTTTATTACAAATAATAAGTATGCCATGTTCTGTGGCGCAGATGGTAACGGTGACCACGGTGGCGCTGGGCTTGCTGCCAATAACGGCGCCCATGTCACTATTTCCGGCGGTCAGATTACCGGCAACTATTCTCATGAAGCTGGCGGCGGCGTTTACGTTACCGATGTGGACCGACATGGAGGCTCTCGTAGCGATATGGCTTCGCTTAACATCACAGGGGGAACCATTGCCTCTAATGTGAGCTTCCGATCTGAGGGTGCCGGCATCCGTGTGGGTCAGATGGTTGACGCGATGATAAATGCTTCGAAAACGAACCCGGCATACATCACCAACAACACTTGCCTGTCTCGCTTTGACTGGGGTGGTGGTGGCATCTTTGTCCAGGGCGATTCGAATACCGCATCTAATGCTGGCAGGCTCTTTGTGTACAACTCGTATATAAGCAGCAATACCGCCGGTGGCTACGGCGGCGGTGTCGCTGCGTGCCCATCGGGCAAGACCCTAGTAACAGGTACCGAGGGCACGGCGATTTTTGGCAACACTGACGCTGGCGACGCTTCTAATTACAACATCGAAAACGACAAATACAAACCGTCGAATAATTCCGGCAATAATAGCAGCCCCCACATTTCTGGTGGCGGCGACGGTAAAGATGAAGATTACACCGCTTATAAGAGTGAGAATGATGTCTTTCGTACCCATGGCCATGCCGATTTCTTCCTTGCGGCAAAGGCCGGTCATACGGAACCGCTCGCAGCGGTAATCGGTAGGATGCTCGGTGGTGGAGACGCCAAGTATTCGGGAAGCAAAGAGCTCAAGGATGTTATAACTATCCCCGCCAATGGCGGCGTGCAGATTTATCAAAGTATCGGATTGACTTCGGGTGTTCATGTTGGAGACACTGAAGCAGATAAAGCACAGGAATATGCCACAACTTTCATCACCGGCAATTATTCCTGGGACCATGGCGGCGGCATCATGTCGAATGGCGACCTGTACTTGGGTCAGCCTGAGGATACGTATGTCTATCCGAGCCTTAAACTGAAGGCGACCAAGGAGCTAATCGATTCGCAGACTGATGAGAAGAAAACACTCACTGGGAATGAGTTCACCTTTACGGTCTACCGCAAGGACTCGAATGATCCTTTCACAAATGGGGTATTTAATCGCGAGGCTTGCACTGAGGTAGGAACAGCAAATAATGATGCATACGGCAACATCACGTTTAACCTTGGTGAGCAGTTCGCAGCGAGCGGTACGGCTGACACGATTACATATTACCTAGCCGAAAATGCCGGAAAGGTTTCCGACATCACATATGACCCCGCCGTGTACGAGATTAAGGTGGCAGTCAAAGACAACACGACTGTGCTCATGCATGTTCCGACTCGGGAAGATCCGAACAAGACCACAGAGCTCAAAATCCATAACTACGAGATCGAAAACGTGACCGCGGTCGAGCATCCCAAGGGCGAAACTTACTCCCAGAACGTTGTTGTGAAACGAGATACTACTGAGGGCTATTATTCGATTGTCGGCCCCGGCGAGGGTAAGACCTTCACCAACGTATACACCTCGTACGATTCGAATGGTTCCTGGGTCCCTAAGGCAACTAAGGTCGTTAAGGGTGGCGAGATGAAGGAGTTTACGCTCGAGTTTGCGGATAACGAGAGCTTTACGGGCGACAGCGTCAAGACCGTCTCGACCACTGCCGGTGGCCGCAATCCTCAGACCAAGGACTTCCCCGCGATTACTTACACGCTTGACAGCTTGAAGAAGAATGATACTGATGTTCCGGGCCGCGGCGCTTCCAAGACCTTCAGGTACTTTGTGCGCGAGAAAACCGATGGTTCGCTGTTCTCGCACTACAAGTACGACAAGTCGGTCTATCGATTTGATGTCACGATGACGGACCAAAAAGACGGAACAATCAAGGCCACCACGGTAACCTACACCAAGATCAAGGACGCTGGCGATAATCCTATCGACGACCAGGAGCCCATTGTCTTTGACAGTAACAATCCCAATGAGCACGGCCCCACCTTCACCAACACCTACTCCACCTCTTTGCCCCTTTCTGGTATGTCGGGCGTCACTCTGACGTACCTTGCCGGCGCGGCGGTGCTTTGCGCTGCTGCGGCCTGGATGCACATTCGTCGCAAGGCGAATGCGAAGGGAGGCGAGCGTCGTGAATAAGAAAGTTTGCTCCTTCCCGATCTTGTTTGCGCTGCTTGCCCTCCTGATCGGCACCTGCGCGGTTGTGTTCCCCGCTTCCGCGCAGGCCGCGCCGACCTCGACCGGTTCCATCACGGTGAGCGGCACCGTGGCGAGCAGCTACGACGCCTACCAGATCTTTAGCGCCAACGTCGTCGACGGCGACAGCGACGCCAAGATCGCCACCGACCTCGCCTGGGCAAGCGACGCCGCGCGCGACGCCGTCCTGCCCGTGCTGCACAGCGCCGGCATGTCCAATTCCCAGACCACCGCGCAGGAAGCTGCCGAGTGGCTCAACACCGATTCCCACCTTACGAGCGCGCTGAGCGCACAGCTCGCTCGTTCCCTCCAGAGCTCTGATGCCGAGTCCGTGGCCCTTAACGCGGGCACGACGGCCGAGCTGTCCTGTGGCTACTGGCTCATCGTCGTCGCCGACGACGCCATTTCCCAGAACGAAGCCGGCACCGCGCCGATCATGGCGCTGGTCGGCGGCGGCGCCGTCACCGTCAAGCCCAAGGCCGCGACACCCAAGGTCAAAAAGCACGTGCTGGAGGACAGCACCGCCGCCTGGCAGAAGGCCGCCGACGCCACGGTCGCCGACGACCTGTACTGGCGCCTCTCGGCCACGGTCCCGGCGGGCCTCACGGCCTACGATACCTATACGGTGCGGTTCGTCGACACCATGGGCGCGGGGCTCGACCCCTCCAAGGTCGCCGCGAGCATGCGCGTGTACGCGGCGGCGGGCGCGGACGGCGGCTTCGACGCCGTCTCGGCCGGCAAGGACGGCCGCGCCGGCACCGAGCCCGCGCAGGGCTGGACCGATATCACGGCCCAGTGCAGGGTCTCGGTCGACGGCAAGACCTTCACCGTGCGCACCGGCGACCTCATCGCCGCGCTCGGCGGGGCCGACGCCTTTGCCGCGGGCGCCCGCGTGGTCGCCGTGTACAACGCGCCGCTCAACAGCGCGTGCAGCCACGGCATCGCGAAGGGCAACCCCAACGAGGTCTACCTGCGCTACCCGTGCTCTCCCTTTGCCGACCAGTCCGGCGACGCCGGATTCACCCGCACGCCGAGCGACGATGCGTGCGCCTACACCTGGGATCTCGCGCTTACCAAGCGTGGCAGCGACGGCGACAAGCCGTTGTCCGGGGCGGTCCTGAGCATCGCCGACGACCGCGGCCGTACGCTGGCGGCCGACGGCACGTGGGATGCGGAGGGCAAGGCCACCGTCACCACGGGCGAGGACGGCCGCGTGACCGTCTCGGGCGTGGACTCGGGCAAGCTGGAGGTCCGCGAGCTCAAGGCGCCCAAGGGCTACGTCGCCTTTGAGGGCACGCGCTCCGTGACGGTCAAGGCCGAGGGTCTGGACGTCGACCAGGTGGCCGCCGCCAAGCCCAAGCTCACCATCACGGCTGAGTCGCCCCTGCGCGCCGACAGCGCGGACGGGTCGACGGGCAGCCTGGAGGCGTCGCTCATCAACACGCCCACCGGCACACCCCCTAGCATTACCACCGGAGGCTTTATGCCCTCGACTGGCGATATGGCAATGTACGCCGCGGCCGCCGCAGCGGTCGCCGGAGCCGCGCTCATCGTGGTCGCGCTCCTGGTCAAGCGGGGAGGTGGCAGCCATAAAGAGTAGCTGGCAGCCCCACAGAGAGCGGGGCGAGACGTAGCGAAGTAGATGCTAAGACACAGACAGATGATGACCGATCGAATGGGAATCAAGCAGAAAGCAGAGGAAAAGAAGATGAGCATGAACAAGAACATCGCACGCCTGGCAGTAACCGCCGGCCTTACTGCAGCGCTGAGCTTCGGCGGCGTGATGGCCCCGGTTACGATGGCGTTTGCTGAGGGCAAGCCAACGGTGGCTACGGAGGATGGCAAGGTGTTTATCACTGACCCTATCGCTGAATATGCCGACACATCTTTTAAGGGCATCCAGATCTTTACCGCGAAGATCACGCAGAATAAGGATGGAAATACCTGGTCAGGTGATAAGACACTTTCCGATATTCAGTGGGCTCCGGGTAATGTGAAAACCCTCGTTACGACTGCGCTCAAAGACGTTCCTGGAGTACCTAACGTAAATGAAGACGCCCAGACGTGGGCGGAGTTCATCAGCAAGACTCAGGGCTCTAATTATGGAGAGACTACGGCGGTTGATAATGGCACGGTTCTGGACTTGATTGCCGAGGCCTTGGAGGGGGACAAGACGCTTACTTGGACACAGCCAAGCAATTCCAGCAAGGGTAACTTTGAGAGTCTGGACCAAGGCTACTGGCTTTTCGTGACCGATGCGCCCAGTAAGACCGGCAATACTGACGTGTACACTTCGCCGATTTTCACCATTGTCGGTGGCTCTGACGTTAAGGTAGCCCCCAAGAAGAGCGTCCCCACGGTCGTGAAGAAGATCAAAAACGATGACGGCAGTGATTGGGCCGACAAGGCCGACTCGCAGATGGGCCAGAAAGTTGAATATAAGCTGACTGGCACCGTTGCCAGCAATATCGCAACGTTCGATACTTACCATTATGAGTTCAGCGATAAGCTTTCTGACGGTCTGACGGCAGATGATAGCAGCGTCATCGTTAAAATCGGTGAAAAGATCCTTTCACCCAACACGACTCCTGGCGCCAAGACCGGTTACGATGTTTCGATTGATAAGGCAACTAACACGTTGACCGTAAAGTTTGCCGACCTCAAGACTGCTGCGAAACAAGCTAACGCGGCGCTCGACGGTAGCTCCAATGTCGTCGTCACTTACACCGCTATGCTTGATCCCATGAAGGCTACGAACGTTACTGTCGGCGACACGGGTAACGACAACGCCGTAAAACTCATTTATTCCAACAATCCCATGGGCGAAGAAACGGGTGAGTCTGTGCCCGATACCGTCCGCGACTACACCTACGCGCTCAAACTCGTCAAGGTTGACTCTGTGGAGACGGCCAAGAAGCTTGAGGGCGTAAGGTTCACCATTCAAGCCACGACTCCTGACGACGCGTCCTCCAATAACAAGTTTGTCCAAGAGAAAGGCAATCTCGGCGCTAATGCTTATGAGTTCACGACTAATAAAAATGGCGAGATCAGCGTAGCGGGTCTCGATGCCGGCACCTACACGGTGCACGAGGTCAAGGGCAGTAACCCCGGCTACAACACGCTGAAAGACTTTAACTTCACCATTGAAGCCAATGGCCTTGATAAGCACGAGGGCGAGAGGCTCGATGATAACACCGACCCGAATACGCTGAGGGTAACCGCGGAGAGCAATAATCCCACCATGGTTACCCCGTCAGCCGACGGCGGCACCATCACCCTTACCGTCAAGAACGAGAAGGGCTCTGGCCTTCCCCTCACCGGTCTTAACGGTGTGACCTTCACTTGGATCGCTGGTGGCGCGGTGCTGTGCATCGGCGTGGCGCACCTCATCCGCAGCCGTAAGCAGGCTGAGGAGTCCGAGCAGGAGTAGCGCTCACTCACCCATCCCTTTGGCAGGTGGGATGTGATGGCCATGAGACTTGCGGACACTTTTCTCGTCCATCCACGTTCTTGCTTTGCCATTCTCTTTTCGGGGCAGACTCCGCACTGGAGTCTGCCCCGTTTTTTTGGTAACGCAGCCAGGCTCCATTGCCCGATGGATCAAGCGCGTGAATATCGAACAGGTGTTTGCAAATAATGCGTTTACCAGCTGTGGGTGCATACACTCGCAGTAAAATAGCCTTGCGACGCATCCCGTGCGCGGGCGGCCGACGACTCGATCGGAGGTCCCCAAATGCTGAAATTCCTTGACGCGCTCGCCGCCCTCGCGGCGGTGGGCACGTTCGTCATCGCGTTTCTTGACTCGTATGAGGTTCGGTTTAAGGTCCGTAGGCGCACACGCGGTGCGGACGGTGGACGGCATTTGCGCCGCAACAAGCGCAAATAAGAATGCCCGGGGTTAGAGGCCCGGGCATTTAACAACGTCGGAAACTGGTCGCCCGCGCTCCTAAGTACTTACGCGGGGTGCGTCGTTTCCTGTAGCTATTGTATCCCGAATCGCTTCGCCGATTCGGGACATTTTGAAAACGCAAACACGTCGGGCAAACCCGGACAATGCGGCCAGGCTCCGCTGGGCGAGGAATCGTGTTTGTAACTATCGAACAGATGTTTGTCAAAATCGCGTTTACCAGCTGTGGGTGCATATGCTCGCAGTAAAATATCCTTGCGACGCATCCCGTGCGCGGGCGGCCGACGACTCGATCGGAGGTCACCATATGCTGAAATTCCTTAACGCGCTCGCCGCCCTCGCGGCGGTGGGCACGTTCGTCATCGCGTTTCTTGACTCGTATGAGGTTCGGTTTAAGGTCCGTAGGCGCACGCGCGGTGCGGACGGTAGAAGGCATTTGCGCCGCAACAAGCGCAAATAAGAATGCCCGGGGGTCGGATCCCGGGCATTTAACAAAACCAGAAAACTAGGCCGCCCGCGCTCCCAAACATTTACGCGGGGTGCGTCGTTTTCTATTGATATTGTATCCCGAATCGCCCCGCCGATCCGGGACATTTTGAAAACTCAAATGCGAGCTTACGCACGAAAGGAATCTCGTTAATTCCGAAAATTATGTATAATTCCAATTTAAACTGGAATCAAACGAAAACGATGGAAATGAACGAAGCACTAATCTACTTAAAAGAAGCACTAGGCCTCTCTGCCAAGACCAAAACTTGGCCTGGATCCGCACACTTGCCGCTGCATCTGCGGGCGATTGAGGTCCGCGCTGTTGATGCAAACGGTTTTTCGTTTTTGCTTGCAAGTTTGCCTACTGGCGTCGGGCTTCCCGAGGCTAAGAGGGTCTATAGTCAGCTAGCCTTACGTGCGGAGATTCCTGTTGTCGTTTCGTTTCCTGATGCCGATGCACGTCAGCGCAAAGCATTGGTCGCACAAGGGATTCCCTTTGTCTGCCCCGGTAGACAGGCTTTTCTTCCATTTATGGGCACAGCTTGCACGGAGAGGGGCGGTGCCCGGTTTCGCAATCACGCGTCCAAGATGTCACCCAACGCACAGGCTGCTGCAATCTGGGGAGCAGCCCAGGAGCCATATCGTCCCTATGACCTTTGTCGTGCGCTTGGGATCTCGGCAAGCCGTGCGAGTGAGGCCATAACCGAGCTTGTCGACAGGGGGCTCGCGAGGCGCGAACGTTGCGAGCGACGTGTCGTCGTGCTCCCTGTCGCCGTTGATCCTTTGCTCAGCGAGCACATGGCAGAGCTCTCCTCGCCTGTCTCGAAGGTTTTTTTTGCAAGGAAGACGCCGAAGATCGACTATCTTGTTGACGCCGGGGAGACGGCGCTCGCCGCGCGTTCGATGCTCGCTGCACCGGACATGGAACAAAAGGCCGTCTTAAGAAGTACATGGCGTCAACTGAGCGACCTCGAAGTCGCAGACGGGGAGTTGCCGGATAACGAGACGGCGATGATCCAAGTGTGGCGCTATGCGCCCGTGTTTGCCGGCTCCTCCCGTGTCGACGACATTTCGCTTGCGCTATCTTTGGCGGCAATCGACGATGAGCGAATTCAGCTCGAAGTCGATCGCATGTTTGGAAAGGAATATCCATGGCAAGAAGCGCTGTAGAAGGTCTCCAAAAATTTCAGCAGCATATGCAAGAAGCTGCAGGATCGTATGCCCTTATCGGCGGCACGGCATGCGACATTTTGCTCGCGGAGGCGGGGCTTTCATTCAGGGCGACTCACGATTTTGATGTGGTAATTGTCGCCGATGACCGGTTGCCTCAGACGGCAGAAGCTATATGGACTTTGGTGCGTGATGGCGGTTACCGCTGCGGCTGGGGCGAAGGCAAAGGCTCATGTTTTTATCGGTTTACAGAGCCTAAGAGGCCGGGTTACCCCCACATGATCGAACTCTTCGCGAAGTGCCCCGACTTTCTAAAGGGTCGTGAGGGGATTGATGTGGCGCCAATTCACGTTGATGAAAACATAAGCAGTTTGTCGGCAATTTTGTTGGACGATGCTTACTACAGCTTGTTCCTTCAGGGAATTCGGACCGTAGGCGGCGTTTCGGTCCTGGGTACGGAATACATTGTCCCGTTCAAAGCGAAGGCGTATCTCGACCTAAAAGCTAGAAGGGAAGCGGGGGAGAACGTTGATTCGAGGAAGGTAAAAAAGCATAAACGCGATGCGCTGAGGCTTGCTCAGCTGCTCGGCGAGTCGGAAGGTGTCGACCTGGGCGGTGAACTGAAGGACGATATGCTTGCGTTTGTCAAAGATTGTGAGGTGGGCGACGTCAATCTGAAACAGATTGGGGTTGCGGGCGTAACGATGGCGCAGTTGCTCGAGACGATGAAAGCAACATATGGCTTGATTGGTTGAGTGGGGTTACGTGGCCCGGACGGTGCAGTCTAGCTGCGTTGTCCGGCGCGGAAGCTCGCTAATCGGCTATTATTTGTTTAGACAACTTGAGTTGTAGAGGAGTGACCGGCGATGGTGCAGGGCGCCAAACATATGAAGAGCAATAACGCCGCGGCCAACGGCGGCTCAAACCCCCAGCCCAAACCTCAACCAAAACCCAAACGCCGTCGCAAGCGGTTGCCGCGTTGGGCCGACCGGCTCATCACCATCGTTATCATCCTTATTGGCGTGGGCCTTATGACCTGGCCGTGGATCTTGGACCGGCTCGAGGCCTCGGGCGTGTTCAACCAGATCAGCACCGTGTCCAGCACCGTGGACGCGCTGTCTGCCGAGGAGCGCGAGCGCATCCTGCTCCAGGCTCGCTCCTTTAACGAGCAACTTGCCGGCGAGGCCACCGAGCTTCCCGCCGACCAGATCGAGCCCTACGCCCAGCAGCTCATCTTTGACCGCGACCCCATGATGAGCTGGGTCGAGATCCCCTCCATCGACGTGAGTATGCCCATCTACCACGGCACGAGCGAGGAAGTCCTTATGGCGGGCGTCGGCCACCTAGAGGGCACGAGCCTGCCGGTGGGCGGCACCTCGACGCATTGCGTGCTCACCGCGCACTCGGGCATGCGCAACCTGAGCATGTTCGATGACATCCACTCGCTGGAGCCCGGCGATCTGGTGCTGCTGCACACCATGAACAAGACGCTCGCCTATAAGATGGTGGACTCCGAGGTGGTGCTACCCGAGGAGATGGAGTCGCTGACCATCGAGCCGGGCGCCGACAAGATGACGCTCGTCACCTGCACCCCCTACGGCGTGAACGACCATCGCCTGCTGGTGCATTGCGTGCGCACCAAGTACAACAAGAAGGACGTCGACAGGCAAAAGTCGCTGGCCGGCCGCCACTGGGGCAAGCGCGAGTTTGCCGTGCTCATCGTGGTCGTAGCCATTGTGCTGTTGCTGCTGGACATCGTGATCCACGCAATCCGCAAGCGCCGCAAGGCAAAGGCCTCGGCATAAGTCATTCTTCAGAACCACCACAAAGGGGACAGGCACCTTTGTGGTGGTCGGGGCATCCAAGCCATCACAACATTCGATGAAAATCGCGATTTTGACGAAAAGCGTCGAATGTTGTGATGGTTTTCGTTTCGGACGGGATGGTCTTCGCTATGGGCGGCGCGGTTTTCGCTGTGGACGAGACTGTTTTCGCTATGGACGGTGCGGTTTCGCTACAAAACCGCCAGCCCGCCGCCTGTCAGCCGCCGCCCTCGTTACGTTTTCGCTGCATTTAGGTAAAGCATCTGCTCCAAGCGGCGTTGCCCTGTATACTAGAGCGGTTTAACTGTTATGCGGAAGGGAGCGCCTATGGCACTCAGCGAGAAAGACGTGCGCGGCATCGCCGAGTACGCAAAGATCGCACTGACCGATGACGAGCTCACCCAGATGACGTCCTACATGAACGACGCCGTCCAGATGCTCGAGCCCGTCTTGCAATATGACTTGCCCGACGTGGAACCCACGTTCCATCCCATCGGAAGCCTGTCCAACGTGATGGGCGATGACCTACGCGAGCCCGAGCGCGACCTGTCGCTCGACGTCGCGCTCGAAAACGCCGGCAGCGCGCGCAACCGCTACTTCCGCGTGCCGTCCATTTTGGGAGAGGGGGAGAGCGAGTAATGGCGCAGAGCTTCGATTCCCTTACCGCCGCCCAGATCGCCGCGGGCGTTGCCGCCGGCGACTTTACCGCCACCGAGGTGGCCCAGGCCTCCCTTGCCGCCATCGAGGCGCGCGAGGTCGGGGTTCAGGCATTCCTGCAGGTGGCGCCCGAGCTTGCGCTCGAGGCTGCTGCGCGCGTGGATGCCGACCGTGCCGCAGGCAAGCCGCTGCCCCCGCTTGCGGGCGTGCCGCTGGCCATTAAGGACAACATGAACCTCGTGGGCACGCGCACCACCTGCGCTTCCCGCATGCTCGGGGACTACCAGAGCGTCTACACCGCCACCTGCGTCCAGCGCATGCTCGACGCCGGCTGCCTGCCCATGGGCAAGGCCAACATGGACGAGTTTGCCTTTGGTAGTTCCACCGAGAGCTCGGCGTTCCACCGTACCAACAACCCTTGGGATACCGAGCGCGTGCCCGGCGGCTCCTCGGGCGGCTCCGCTGCCGCCGTCGCCGCGGGCGAGGTCGCGCTCTCGCTGGGCTCGGACACCGGTGGCTCCATCCGCCAGCCGGCGTCGATGTGCGGCGTGGTGGGCTTTAAGCCCACGTATGGCGCCGTGAGCCGTTACGGCGTGGTTGCCTTTGGCTCGTCGCTCGACCAGGTGGGTCCCTTTGGCCGCACGGTCGAGGATGTCGCGCTGGCCATGAATGCGCTTACCGGCGCGGGCCGCGATCCGTACGACTGCACCAGCCAGGATTGCGCCGTCGACTTTACCGAGCATCTCAACGACAGCATCGAGGGTAAGCGCGTGGGCATTATCCCTGCGTTTATGGAGGCCGAGGGCCTGACGCCCGAGGTCAAGGCCGCTGTTCAGCGCGCCGCTCAGGAGCTGCAGAACCAGGGTGCCGAGCTGGTCGAGGTCGACCTGCCGCACCTGGACGCCGCCATCGCCGCCTACTACGTCATTGGCCCGGCCGAGGCGTTTTCCAACCTGGCCCGCTTCGACGGCATTCGCTATGGCTATCAGGAGGAGGGCTGCGCCAACCTGTCCGACCAGAGCTCGCTTTCGCGTGCCCACGGCTTTGGCGCCGAGGCCAAGCGCCGTCAGATGCTCGGCGCCTACCTGCTGAGCTCGGGCGTGTACGACAAGTACTACTACGCCGCGCAGAAGGCCCGCACGCTCATCACGCAGGACTACGATGCCGCGTATGCCAAGGTGGACACCATCCTCATGCCCGCCTCGCCGCGCACGGCCTTTAAGTTTGGCGAGATCAGCGACCCCACGCAGATGTACCTTTCCGACCTGTACACCATTTCGCTCAACATCTGCGGCAACGGTGGCATCTCGGTGCCGCTGGGCCTGGGCGAGGACAGCAAGCTGCCCGTTTCTGCCCAGCTGGTGGGTCCGGCGTTTAAGGACCGTCAGCTGCTCACGTTTGCCCGCGCCCTTGAGCGCGGCTTTGCCGATGCCGCCACGGGTGCGCCCTCGCTTTCCGTCGCGCCCGATTTTGCCGGGAAGGGAGGCGAGCTGTAATGAAGGAGCTTTCCGAGGTCCTGCAGGATTGGGAGGCCGTGATCGGCCTGGAGATCCATACCGAGCTCACCGCACTCGATACCAAGATGTTCTGCAACTGCAAGCTCAGCCACGATGACGAGCCCAACGCCAACGTGTGCCCGGTGTGCCTGGGCCTGCCCGGTGCCCTGCCGGTGCCCAACAAGCGCGCCATCGAGAGCATCGTCAAGGCCGGTCTCGCCACCAACTGCGAGATTCAGCGCCACTCGATGTTCTACCGCAAGCACTACTTCTATCCCGACATGGCCAAGAACTTCCAGACCACGCAGGGTCCGGTCGCCTTTGCGATGTACGGTCACCTGGACCTGGACGTGACCGGTCGCGGCGCCGCCGAGCGCCCCGACTGCGCGTTTGGTGAGGCCGAGGCCCAGAGCCTGGCGAGCGCTTCGGCCAATGCCGAGGGCCTGTCTACGTCCATGACGTCGACCATGCGCGAGGGCAACCAGCGTGCCGGCCATCTGGCCAGCTATGACGCGTCCAACCTGCAGATGCCTGAGCGTCGCGAGGACGGTTCCTACACGGTGCCCATCCGCATCCTGCGCATCCACATGGAGGAGGACGCCGCCAAGATGGTGCACGTGGGCGGTGCCGAGGGTCGCATCACCGCCGCTGCCGAGTCGCTCGTCGACTACAACCGCTGCGGCACGCCGCTGATCGAGCTCGTCACCGAGCCCGACCTGCGCACGCCCGAGGAAGCGCGCCTGTTTATGGAGAAGCTCCGTCGCATCTTTGTGACGCTGGGCATTTCGGACTGCTCCATGGAGAAGGGTTCCATGCGCTGCGACGGCAACGTGTCGCTGCGTCGCCGCGGCGAGACCAAGCTGGGCACCAAGACCGAGCTCAAGAACCTCAACTCGTTTAAGAGCCTGCATGATGGTCTTGCCTACGAGATCTGTCGTCAGGCCGAGGTGCTCGAGGAGGGCGGCATCATCTATCAGGAGACCCGCCACTGGGAGCCCAGCCGCAAGCGCACCGTGGTCATGCGTGTGAAGGAAACGGCCGACGACTATCGCCTGTTCCCCGACCCCGATCTGGCGCCGTTCGATCTGGACGACGAGTTCATCGACCGTTGCCGTGGCGAGATCCCCGAGCTGCCCGATGCCAAGCGCGCCCGTTTTGAGGCCGACTTTGGCATTAAGGCGGCCGACGCCGAGCAGATTGCCGGCGACCCGGAGTTTGCCGAGTTCTTTGAGGCCGCCGCTGCCGGTATGGCTGGCAAGGAGGCCCAGACGGTCGCGAACCTGCTGGTGAACGAGATGATCGCCTATCTTAAGGGTGCGGGCGTCACGCTGGCCGAGTCCGGTATTGCACCGGCTCAGGTGGCAGCCCTTGCCAAGCTACTGGCGACCGATGCCATCAGCTCCAACCAGGCGCACGAGGTCTTTGAGGCCATGGCCCAGACCGGCGACGACCCTAACAAGATCGTCGACGAGCGCGGTATGCGTCAGGTAAGCGATGCCGGCGCGCTGCAACCGATCGTGGACGAGGTGCTGGCAAACTGTGCCGATCAGGCGCAGCAGTATCGTGACGGCAACCAGAAGGTTATCGGCTTTTTGGTGGGCCAGTGCATGAAGGCGAGCCGCGGCAAGGGCAACCCGAAGCTCTTCAACGAGTTGCTGAGAACGTCGCTCTCGTAAACGGGAACCCGGGAGCCCCGGCAGGGCGGGTGCTTCCTCAAAATTTCGAACAGTCCTGCGCAAGACGAAGGCCACAT
>CAUEUQ010000010.1:0-39077 GCA_959021215.1 uncultured Collinsella sp.
CGAGGCCGAGCGCAAAATGGATTCTAAAAAACACCTTGCCAAATAGGAGCGTCAGACCAGGAAACCCCCTTATCCGCGGCTCCGAAGGAGCAGGATAAGGGGGTTTCCATGGTCGAGGACGTTCTGAAAACTAAGTCCAGCGCGGGCCCGGACGAGAACAACCGACTACAGGTCGATGTGCGATTCCTTGATCGGGAACGGCTCCGCGAAGTGGCACGCGCAGCAGTGACCAGGTGCAACTTCCTTAAACTCGGGAAGCTTCTCAGAGCAGATACCCTGAGCGATCGGGCAGCGAGTGTGGAAACGGCAACCGGTCGGCGGATCCAGCGGCGACGGCGGATCGCCAGCGAGGATGATGCGCTTGCGGGTCTTCTGGATATCAGGATCGGGAACCGGCACGGCAGACAGCAGCGACTGCGTGTACGGATGGTGAGGCTCGCTGTAGAGCGTCTTCCAGTCCGAAACCTCAACCATCTTACCCAGATACATAACGGCAACGCGATCGGAAATGTGCTGCACGACGGACAGGTCGTGAGCGATAAACAGATACGCGGTACCGAACTTGTCCTGGAGCTCCTTAAGAAGGTTCAGAACCTGGGCCTGAATGGATACGTCAAGTGCAGAGACAGGCTCGTCGCAGATAATCAGCTTGGGCTTCAGAGCGAACGCGCGGGCGATGCCGACACGCTGGCGCTGGCCGCCCGAGAACTCGTGCGGATAACGGTTGATGTGCTCGGGATTCAGACCGACGACGTCCAGCAGCTCGCGGACGCGCTCAATGCGCTCCTCCTTGGTACCCACGCCATGAATGGTCATGGGCTCGGAGACGATCTCGCCGATGGTCATACGGGGATTGAGCGAAGCATAGGGATCCTGGAAGATGAACTGCATCTCGCGACGCATGTCCTTGATCTCATGCTTGCTCATCTCGGCAACATCTTTACCCTGGAAGAACACCTTACCGGCGGTCGGCTTGGTCAGGCGCATGATGGTGCGACCCGTCGTGGACTTACCGCAACCAGACTCACCAACCAGACCAAAGGTCTCGCCCGGATAAATCTCGAACGAAATGTCATTTACTGCAGAGACAACACGCTTGGAGAAGCGCTTGGCGAACATGCCGGACTCAGCGGGGAACTCCTTAGAGAGGTGCTCGACCTTCAGCAGCGGAGTACGCTCGTTGGTATCTGCCATTACGCCTCGCCTCCCTTCTTGGAATCCTTGCGCGTACGGGACGTCTCAGGAGCGTTCTTGAGGAACTCGGGGTCACCGGAGTAGTGGCACGCAGAGTAATGACCAGACTCGGTGACAACGCGCTCGGGGCGCTGCTTGCGGCACTTGTCCGTCGCATAGGGACAACGAGGCGAGAACACGCAGCCCTCAGGCAGGTTCATGAGCGAAGGCGGGTTGCCGTGAATCGGCGTAAGAGGCTTCTTCTCTTCGATGGCCTGCTCCGGGATGGAGCGGATAAGGCCCCAGGTGTAGGGGTGGCGGCTCTCGTAGAAGATTTCCTCAGCAGTACCGAACTCGACGGGACGGCCGGCGTACATAACCATGATCTTGTCAGCCATATCGGCGACAACGCCCAGGTCATGGGTGATCATGATGATGGCGTTGCCGTTCTTCTCCTGCATTTCCTGCATAAGCTCAATAATCTGAGCCTGAATGGTAACGTCCAAGGCAGTCGTGGGCTCGTCGGCAATCAGAATATCGGGGTCGCAGGCAAGAGCCATAGCGATCATGACGCGCTGACGCATACCGCCAGAGAACTGGTGCGGATACTCATTGACGCGCTTCTCGGGCTCGGGAATGCCAACGAGGTCCAAAAGCTCGGTGGCGCGCTTGAGCGCCTCCTGCTTGGAGTAGCCACGGTGCAGACGAAGACCCTCGCCTACCTGCTTGCCGATCTTATAGACCGGGTTCAAGGAGGTCATAGGATCCTGGAAGATCATCGCGATATCGTTACCGCGAATGTGCTGCATCTCTTCCTCGGTCATCTCGAGGATAGAACGACCGCGATAGCGAACGTCGCCGCCCTCAATCTTTCCCGGAGGCATCGAGATAAGGCCCATGATGGTCATGGCAGTCACGGACTTACCGGAGCCGGACTCACCGACGACGCCCAGGGTCTCGCCGCGATCGAGCGTGTAGGAGACACCGTCGACAGCGCGAACGACGCCATCCTCGGTGTGGAAATACATCTTTAGGTCATCGACCTCGAGCAGATGCTGGCCCTCGGGAACCGGCTGGTCCTTCAGGTCCACATAGTTCTTGTTCTTCTTCATCCTTATGCGTCCTTCATCTTGACGTCGAGGGCGTCGCGCAAACCGTCACCCAGCAGGGTGAAGGCGAGCACCGTCGAGAGAATTGCCAGACCGGGCATGATCATCATCCAGGGAGCAGTTAGCAGATACTGCTGACCGTCCTGAATCATGGAGCCCCACGAAGGCGTAGGCGGAATAACGCCCATGCCGAGGAAGGACAGAGCAGACTCGGTCAGGATGGCGCCACCAATGTTCATGGTCGCGTAGACCACGATGGAGGCGACGGAGTTCGGGAAGATGTGACGCACGACGATACGAGCATCAGATGCACCCATCGCGCGCGCAGCATCAACATAGTCGTTTTCCTTGACGGTCAAGATCGCAGAGCGGAAGACGCGCGCAATCGAAGGCCAGCCGAGAACACCGATGGCGATAAAGACGTTCTGAAGACCGCGGCCGATAACGGCGATCATGGCGACAACGAACAGCACGTACGGGAACGCCAGGAAGATGTCCGCACAGCGCATGATGATCGTATCCCAGATGCCGCCGTAGAAACCGGCCAGAGCACCCATGACCAGACCGATCAGCGTGGAAATCGCGGTGGCCATAATTCCGACAGACAGCGAAACGCGCGCACCGTAGATAACGCGGACGAGAATGTCACGACCAAGGGCGTCGGTGCCAAACGGGTGCTCTGCACACGGAGCCAGCAGCGACGTCTCGGCCATGGTGGTCGAGTCGGAAGCCGTCGGAGAACCGAGCCAGGGCTTAGCCCACAGATCTGCGGTCAGGGCAACCACAACGACGATGATGATCCAACAGACACCGATAACGGCGAGTTTGTTCTTACGAAGACGCTTAAAAGCGTCGCCCCACAGCGTGCGGGACTTCGCGGGAGCAGATGCGGCCTTGGCGGCGGTAGCCTGCTCCTGAGACTGAGAATCAGTTTCCTGCATGAGACGTACCTCCCTTAGGCCTTATCCGACGGACCGCCAAGGCGGATGCGCGGGTCGAGGAATGCATAGCTAATGTCGACGAGCAGGTTGATCACCATGACGACGACAACGATGAGCGTAACGCCGCCCATAACGATGGGCCAGTCACGCATGCTAATGGCGCGATAGACCTCATAGCCGATACCGGGCCAGTTAAAGACCGTCTCGGTCAGGATGGCGCCCGAAAGCATGCCGCCAAAGTCGACACCAATATAGGTAACGACGGGGATGAGTGCATTCTTAAGCGCATGCTTGACGATGATCGCGCGATTGGAGAGACCCTTGGCCTTTGCCGTACGGATGTAATCCTGGTTCATGACGTCAAGCAGCTGCGAGCGCATAATGCGGGCGGCGTATGCGGTCGAAACCGAAGCCAGCGTAATGGTCGGAAGCACATAGTGCATCCAATCCTGATACTGAGAGCTGGAACCGCCGGCACCCGAGATCGGCATGGAGATTGCACCGCCCGTGGCGTCCTTGAGAATGACGCCAAAGAACAGCTGCAGCAACATACCGAGCCAGAAGGCCGGGACCGCAACGAGGATCGACGTGGTGAGCGTTACCAAAATATCCCAGAAGGAATAACGCTTTACCGCCGAAATGATACCCGCACCGATACCCATGATTGCCTCGAGCACGATGGCGCACGCGGCAAGTTTGATCGTATACGGATACTTCTGGGCAAAGATATCCGTAACCGGCAGCTTGCGCTGATACGAATTGCCCAGATCGCCATGAAGCAGGCCGTTCATGTAATACAAGTAACGGTCCACGAGCGACGTTTGAACGGGATCGCCGTTCTCGTCAAGGATCGCGTTGCCGTCCTCGTCCGACTGGACCAGGTGATAGCGGACGCGAAGCTGAAGCTCCACCTCGGGGGACAGAGCCTTGTCTCCACCGATCAGCTTGATCGGATCTCCCGGCACGATATTCTGGAGGGCGAACAGAATCAGCGTAACGCCCAAAAACACCGGGATGAACTGAAGCACACGTTTAACGATGTACTTACCCATACCACTCCCCTATCTAGGGATTAACCTAAATGGGATGCCGATCGCCAGACCGGCATCCCAAAATTACCATCAGCCAGTTTACCCCAGGTTAGGGAGAACTGTATGTTTCCCATGAGGTCTACGTAAATACTTGACCCTCACGGAAGCTGCAAACTCTTAGGCGAGCTCAGCGGTACCCAGCTCGGCATGCTTCTGCGGATCGACATAGAGGTGCTTGATGCGATCGGAGCCGACGATGGTGTGCGTGTAGAACATCACCGGGATGACCGGGCAGTCGGCAGCGACCATTGCATCGGCCTCCTGCATCTTAGCGACGCGCTCCTCGTCGTCAACAATAGTACGAGCCTCGTCGACCTTGGCGTCGAACTCGGGGTTGCTGTAACCAGAGCGGTTGTCGCCACCGAGGGAGTCGGAGTGGAACAGCGGATACAGGAAGTTGTCCATGATCGGGTAGTCGGCAATCCAACCCAGACGACCGAACTGATAGTTAAAGTTCTGATACTGCTCGAGCAGGGCAGACCACTCGGGGGTATCGGAGACAGCGGTAACGCCAACCTTGGCAAGGTCGCCGATGATGGACTCCATGATCTCCTTGTGACCGCCGTCCTGGTTGTAGGAAAGGGTCACGCTAATGCCACGATCCCCGTTAGCGCCAGCGGGAGCAACCTTGTCGAGGTACTCGTTAGCCTTGTCGACATCGTAGGCGCAGAACTCCCATGCGCCCTCCTTGTAGCCATCGATGCCCGGAGGAACAATGCCGTCGGCAGGGGTACGGGTACCCTTGAAGATGGTCTTGCAGATGGCCTCACGGTTGATGGCCAGGGAGATGCCCCTACGCAGGTCGGCGTTGTTGAACGGCTCGGCCGTGGTGTTGCAGGTCAGATAGTACGTGGAAGGCTCGGCGCCGAGCAGCATGCGCTCGCCGTCACCCATGGTGTAGCCGTCCTTGGACACGCCGCGATCCTTCTTGGCGGCATCGATCTGAGCAACGGGAACGTCGCAGACATCGAGGTTACCGGCCTGGAACTCCTTGTAAGCAGTCTCCATGTCCTTGATGACCTGGAAGTGGATGCCATCGATCTTGGCCTTGTCGCCATAGTAATCGTCGAACTTCTTGAGGTTGATCTCCTGACCATCCTCCCACTTGCCGTCCATCATGAACGGGCCGTTACCGACCGGTGCAAGATAGAAGCTCTTGACATCGGACTCGGCGCACTCGGGAACCGGGGCCAGAGCCGGGTGAGAGGCGACGAAGGGGAAGTCGGCGTAAGCGGAAGACAGCTTGACGACGAGGGTCTCATCGTCGGGGCAAGTAACACCGCTGAGCTCGGTAGCGTTACCGGCAAGCAGGTCGTCATAGCCCTCGACCATAGAAAGGTGATAGGAGACCTCGGAAGGGCCGTACTCGGTAGCGATGGCCGACTTGGTGTTGACCAGACGCTCCCAACCGAGCTTGAAGGACTTGGAGGTAACGTCGTCACCGTTGTGGAACTTGGCCTTCTTGATCTTGAAGGTGAACTCGGTGGCGTCGTCGTTGGCCTCAAAGGACTCGCAAGCCAGCGGAACGATCTCGCCCTTCTCGGCGTCATAAGAGGTCAGAGCATCAAAGAGCTGGTACTCGACCTGAGTGCCCTGGTCCTCCTGGACGTTATAGGGGTCGATGCAGACCGGGTTGTTGATGTAGAAGTTCAGCGTCGAACCGGACTCAGAACCGGAAGCGTCGCCGCCCTTCTTGCCACATGCGGCAAGAAAAGCCATGGAGCTCGCAGCAAGGGTACCGCCGACAAAGGCGCGACGACCCATAACGGGCTGGTGGAACATAGAATCAGCCATGCCATCCTCCTTATGAGATAGGACAAAGTAAGTTCGGTCGGGCAACGTCAAGACAGCCCAATCGAACCATTCAAACGCGGTCCGCCGTTTTGGCTGGTTATACAAAGCGGACCAACGTATTGCAATACAGTAGCGCATTTTATGCACGATTTGGGGCTAATTCCGGTTAACGGTCGAGATTTTCTTTAGTTGGGCGAAGTATATGAGGATATTTTGACTCTGTTACAAATATGTAAACAAAAAGGGTCCCGCACTTGCGGGACCCTTTTCAAGTATTTATGCGGCTCGTGATTAGTAGCCCACGATGCCCTGCGGGAAGAAGAACATGCACAGCACGACGCACACGGCAAACACGACAGCCATGATGACGGTCAGGCGGTCAAGGTTCTGCTCCATAACGCCCGTGGCAGAGCTGGAGTTATACAGCGAGCTGGCAATCATATCCGAAACGCCGGTACCCTTACCGGAATGCATCAGGACGAGAATCGTCAGCGCCACGGCAGAAACAGCCCAAACGACAAACAGAAGAATCTGGAACGGACCCATAGATAAGCTCCTTAATAGAACAGTTCAAACTCCAGTACTGTACCACAATCCCCCGCTCTCCCCTACCTGCCACTCAAGGACGGGGTGGAAATGGCAGAAATACCAAAAAGGGGGTTGTCCGGTTGTGGACAACCCCCTTGCTAGAAAACGGTATTTGTTTTCTATTAGGCCTCGGTAGCGAGCACGCGGCCCGTCATCTCGGCGGAAGGCTCAATACCAGCCATGGTGAGCATGGTCGGAGCGATATCGGAAAGACGGCCGTCCTCGATACCGGTGAGCTTGGCCTTCTCATCAACGATGATGAACGGCACGCGGTTGGTGGTGTGAGCCGTAAACGGATGCTTGGAACCGTCGGAAGCAACGTCAAACATGTGATCGGCGTTGCCGTGGTCGGCGGTAATCAGCGCAAAGCCGCCCTTGGCGAGAATCGCCGGGACAACCTTGGACAGGGCATCGTCAACAGCCTCGACAGCCTTAACGGCAGCGTCGAAGACACCGGTGTGACCAACCATGTCGCAGTTCGCGAAGTTCACGATGTAGAAATCAGCGCGATCCTCGTTGATGGCGGCGACGAGCTTCTCGGTAACCTCGGGAGCGCTCATCTCGGGCTGCAGATCGTAGGTAGCAACCTTGGGGGAAGCGACGAGCACGCGCTCCTCGCCCTCCTTGGGCTCCTCGATGCCACCGTTGAGGAAGAACGTCACGTGGGCGTACTTCTCGGTCTCGGCAGTGTGCAGCTGCTTCAGGCCATTGGCGGCGATAACGTCGGCCAGGACGTTCTCGGGGAACGTCTTGGGGAAGGCGACCTCGACGTCAAACGTCGGATCATACTCGGTCATCGTCACAAAGTGCGAAAGCTTGATCTGCTCGCGCTCAAAGCCGTCGAACTCCTTGTCCGTGAACACGCGGGTCATCTGACGAGCGCGGTCGGGACGGAAGTTGAAGAAGATGGCCGCGTCGCCCTCGTGAATGCCCTCGTTGTGGGCAGCGAAGGGCTCGACGAACTCGTCGCCGCGCGGGTCCTTCTCGTAGTAGGCCTTGATACCGGCAACGGGGTCGGTATCAGCATCGGACGCGTTGACCATGACGTCGTAGGCGCGCTGGATGCGCTCCCAACGGTTGTCGCGGTCCATCGCCCAATAACGACCCGAGACGGTGGCAACGCGAGCGTCGCAACCGGTCTCCTCGGAGATCTTAGCCAGGAAGGCGCAGAACTCACTCATGTAGCCAGCGCCGGACTGCGGGTCAACGTCGCGGCCATCCATGAAGGCGTGGACGCGAACGGTCTTGACACCGTGCTCGGCAGCCATCTTGACCAGAGCCTCGACGTGGTTCATGTGAGAATGAACACCGCCAGGGCTCATAAGGCCCATGAGGTGAAGAGTCTTGCCGTCAGCCTTGACGTCGTCCATAGCCTTGACGAAGACCTCGTTCTTGGCGATGGAGCCGTCCTTGATGGCGTTGTTGATGCGCGAAAGCTCCTGGAACACGATGCGGCCGGCACCGATGTTGAGGTGACCCACCTCGGAGTTGCCCATCTGGCCATCGGGAAGACCCACGTCCTCGCCCGAAGCGCCGAGCGTGGTGTGAGGATACTTCTCGTATAGGCTATCAAGGAAGGGCGTCTTGGCAGCGGCGACGGCGTTCTCGCCATCGGACGGAGCCAGGCCGCAGCCGTCCATGATGATCAGGAGTGCAGGAAGATGACGTTGTGCCATATGTCCTACTCGCCTGCCTTGACGACCATAGAGGCGAAGTCGGCAGCCTTGAGCGAAGCGCCGCCCACGAGGGCGCCGTCAACGTCGGGCTTGGCGACGAGCTCGGCGATGTTACCGGGCTTGGCAGAGCCACCATAGAGAACGCGAATGCCGTTAGCGAGCTCCTCGCCGAACATCTCCTTGAGGGTCTCACGGATAGCGCCGCAGACCTCCTGAGCGTCCTCGGCGGTAGCGGTCTTGCCGGTGCCGATGGCCCAGATGGGCTCGTAGGCCACGACGACCTGCTTGGGACAGGTGATCTCAAGACCAGCAAGGCCAGCCTTGACCTGGTTCACGACGTGCTCGACATAGGTGCCAGCCTCGCGGACCTCAAGGGACTCGCCGCAGCAGAAGACGGGAACAAGACCTGCGGCAACGAGGGCCTTGGCCTTCATGTTCTGATCCTCGTCGGTCTCGTGGAAGTAGTCGCGACGCTCAGAGTGACCGATGATGCAGTAGGTGCAGCCAGCGGACTTGAGCATGTCGCAAGAGGACTCACCGGTGAAGGCACCCTTGGCCTCCCAGTACACGTTCTGTGCACCGAGGGCGATGGGGGCAGCCTGAATGCGGTCATGAACCGTGGTGATGTCGATGGTCGGAGGGCAGACGAGCACCTCGACGCCAGCCGGAACCTCGGGCAGAGCCTGAGCCAGCTCGTCGGCGAGCTTGGCGGCCTCGGCGACGTCGTTGTTCATCTTCCAGTTACCAGCGATAAGAAGGGTGCGATTAGGCATCGAGAAGCGCCTCCACTCCGGGCAGGGCCTTACCCTCGACGAGCTCCATGGAAGCGCCACCACCGGTGGAGATCCAGCTCATCTTGTCGGCCAGGTTGAACTTGTTGACAGCTGCGACGGAGTCGCCACCGCCGATAATCGAGGTGCAATCGGCCTCGGCGACAGCCTCGGCGATAGCCTGGGTGCCGTGAGCGAAGTTGTCGAACTCGAAGACGCCCATGGGGCCATTCCAGAACACGGTCTTGGCGCCCTTGACAGCCTCGGCGTAGAGCTCCTCGGTCTTAGGACCGATGTCCATGCCCTCACGATCGTCGGGGATAGCGTCGGAAGCGACAACCTCGGGGACAGCGTCCTCGCCAAAGTGATCGGCAACGCGGTTGTCGATGGGGAGCAGGATCTTGACGCCCTTCTCCTCGGCCTTCTTGAGCATCTCGCCGGCGCGCTCGACCCAGTCCTCTTCCTTGAGGGACTGACCAACGGTCAGGCCCTGAGCCAGGAAGAAGGTGTAGGCCATGCCGCCACCGATGATCAGGGTGTCAGCGGAGTCGATGAGGTGATCGAGAACGCCGATCTTGGAGGAAACCTTGGAACCGCCGACGATGGCGACGAAGGGACGCTCGGGCTCGGCGAAGATGCCGGTCAGCGTGTCGACCTCCTTCTCGAGCAGGAAGCCGGCGACGGCAGGCAGGTAAGCGGCGGGGCCCACGACGGAACCCTGGGCGCGGTGAGCGGTACCGAAGGCATCGAGAACGAAAACGTCGCCATAGGAAGCGAGCTTCTTGGCGATCTCGGGATCGTTCTTCTTCTCACGCTTGTCAAAACGGACGTTCTCGAGAACGAGGACCTTACCCGGTTCGACGGCGGCGACAGCCTCAGCAGCCTTCTCGCCGTAGGTGTCGGCGACAAAGGCAACGTCGAGACCAGAGAGCTCAGCGAGCTTCTTGGCGACGGGCTCGAGGGACAGCTCGGGCTGGAAGCCGGTGCCCTCGGGACGGCCGAGGTGGCTCATGAGGATGACGCGAGCATTGTGCTCAACGAGGTAGTTGATGGTGGGCAGGGCAGCCTTGATACGGGTGGTGTCGCCAACGACGCCATCCTTGATAGGCACGTTAAAGTCAACGCGGACGAGAACGCGCTTTCCGTCGACATCGATGTCGCGGACGGTCTTCTTGGTAAAGGCCATGTTTGCTTCTACCTTTCGTACGTGTCTGCCTCCCATTACGGCAGACGATTTCTTATAAAAAGGGCGCGACCCTAGGGTGTAAGCCCTATAAGGCCGCGCCCTTCTTTAGACGCTCAACGAGCTATTCGCTAAAAGCTAAATTAAGCAACGAACTTCTCGAAGTACTTGATGGTGCGGACCATCTGAGAGGTGTAGGAGTTCTCGTTGTCGTACCAAGAGGTGACCTGAACGAGGGTCTGGCCGTTGCCGAGGTCAGAGCACATGGTCTGAGTGGCGTCGAAGATGGAGCCGTGGGTCTCGCCGACGATGTCGCGGGAGACGATCTGGTCCTCGTTGTAGGCGAAGGTCTCGGAGATGGTCTCGGCGTAGGCCTTCATGGCAGCGTTGACCTCGTCGACGGTGACCTTCTTGTCAACGACGGCGTAGAGGTTGGTCAGCGAGCCGGTCGGCGTCGGGACGCGCTGGGCGGCACCGATGAGCTTGCCGTTGAGCTCGGGGAGAACCAGGCCGATGGCCTTGGCAGCGCCCGTGGTGTTCGGGACGATGTTCTCGGAGCAGGCGCGGGAGCGACGGAAGTTGCCCTTGCGCTGCGGGCCGTCGAGCGGCATCTGGTCGCCGGTGAAGGCGTGGATGGTGGTCATGATGCCGGACACGATGGGAGCGAAGTCGTTCAGACCCTTGGCCATCGGGGCGAGGCAGTTGGTGGTGCAGGAAGCAGCGGAGATGATGTTGTCCTCAGCGGTCAGCGTCTCATGGTTGACGTTGTACACGATGGTGGGCAGATCGCTGCCGGCCGGAGCGGAGATGACGACCTTCTTGGCGCCAGCGTTGATGTGGGCCTGAGCCTTAGCCTTGCTGGTGTAGAAGCCGGTGCACTCGAGAACGACGTCGACGTCAAGGTCGCCCCAAGGCAGGTTGTTAGCGTCGGCCTCCTTGTAGATCTTGATCTCCTTGCCGTCAACGGTGATGGAATCCTCGCCAGCAACGACCTCGTGATCGCGAGCGTAGTTGCCCTGCGTGGAGTCGTACTTCAGCAGGTAAGCGAGCATATCGGGAGAGGTGAGGTCGTTGATAGCGACGATCTCGGAGCCCTCATGACCGAACATCTGACGGAAAGCCAGACGACCGATGCGACCGAAGCCGTTAATAGCAACCTTTACTGCCATTGTGTCTCCTTTCGTAAGGCCCCCGCGAGCTACAGCGCCCGCCGTTGAGGCCCACAAACTAACCACTCGCCTAATATACCTTTTTTTTGACTTGAATTTCACGAGAATGCTCGAAATTGAAAATCAAATTTACGTTAAAACGTTTTAAAGACTAAAATAGCAGCTAAATCCATATATAAGTCGTTACTTCAAACTACCTGTTTGCTTCAATGAGCTTTTCAAGCCGTAAAACACGATGGTAGAGGGCTGACTTCGACAAGGGAGGGTCAGCCATCTCCCCCAAATCACGCAGCGAAAGATCAGGATAGCGCTCGCGCAGGTCGCAAAAGACCGCCAAGGCATCCGGAAGCGCATCGCGAAGGCCACGCTGCTCGAGCTCATCGATAAGCGCAAGCTGATGTTGGGCAGCACCGGCGCTTCTGGTCTGGTTGGCGAGCTCGGCATTCACGCGACGGTTCACATCGTTCTTAACCAACTTGACCGCGCGCGCCTCCTCAATCTCGGCAACGCTGCGCTTGGCACCAATCAGCTTTAATAGATGCTCGATTTCCTCGGCGCTCTTAATGTACACGGCATATGACCCCCGCCGTGCATTAACACGAGCATGGACCCCAATCTGCTCCAACAAATCGCAGAGCCCCTTGGCATATTGCTCGCCCTGCACAGCGATCTCCAAATGAAAATCGCCGCGTGGATCGGCCACGAAGCCGCCCGCGATGAGCGCGCCGCGGATATAGGCAAGTCTACAGCAAGGACGGGCAACGATATGTCGGGGTACGCCGGCGACAAGTCCTCCCCTACGGTCGAGGATACCCAGCAGAACCAAGGCCTTATCCAGGTCTGGCTGATCAGGCAAGGTGATGAGGTAGTTTCGAACCTTATGCAAGACAGATTTGCGGACGGTGAACTCCGTTTTGAGCTTAAGGATACGATGCGTCAGCGTGATCATCGTGCGCGCGACGGCTCCCGTCTCAGTCGCAACCGTCAAACGATACCGCCCAGAGCCGGCAAGCGAGAGCGTACCGCTCACACGCGTGAGGGCGGCAAGCGTCGACAAGTCGCAGTATTCACATTCGGGTTCGCAGCGCGCAAGCTCGTCGCGCACCTCAGCGGTAAACGACATGCAGGCCTATGCCTTCGTGTTGGCGCGCGACAGGTCGCGGTGGGAGATGCTCACGTGGTACTGAGCGCCTTCCAGGTAACGGGCCGTGGCCTCGGCAATGGCAACGCTGCGGTGCTGGCCGCCCGTGCAGCCGATGGCAATAGAAAGCTGCGGCTTACCCTCCGCGATATAGCCCGGCATCACCGTATCGAGCAGCTGTGTCCAAGCCTTCCAAAACTCCTGCGTCTTGGGATGGTCCAGAACAAAATCGGAGACCTTTTTATCGAGACCGGTCATCGTGCGCATCTCGGGATCGTAGAACGGATTAGGCAGGAAGCGGACGTCGATCATAATGTCCGCCTCGACGGGCATGCCGTGCTTAAAGCCAAACGAGAACACGTGGACGTCCATGAGCTGCTGGTCGGACAGCTCGGAAAATGCCATACGTAGCTTGTTGCGCAGCGCAGAGGTGCGCAAGCGGCTCGTGTCGATAATCATATCGGCTCGGTCGCGCACGCCCTGAAGCTGAAGGCGCTCGCGCTGAATGGCATCGGCCGTAGTCTCCCCCGGCTTGGCAATGGGATGACGGCGGCGATTTTCGCTGTAGCGACGAATCAGCACCTCGTCAGAAGCCTCCAGGAACACGATGTCGCAGCTCATCTCGCGCTCTTCGAGCGCGGCGACCGCATCGAGCAGCTCGTCAAACAGTCCCTGGCTACGCAAATCGCAGGTGACGGCGAGATGCCTGCCCACGCCCGTATTGATGCCGACGAGCTCGGCAAGCTGGGCGATGAGACGCGGAGGCAGGTTATCGATGCAAAAATAGCCCATGTCCTCGAACACGTGCATGGCCTGTGTGCGGCCTGATCCGGACATTCCGGTGATGATGACGATATCGGGGATGCGCTCCGAGCGCTCCGCCGCATCCATGGCATCTCCCTTTTGCATGTGTTGCCTCCCGAAAACAAGCGCGGGACCCAGCAACCCGGATCCCGCGCGGTCAATTGCCTATATTGAGTATACCGCCCCGAGCGGATACGAGGCCTGTCTTACGCCTCAAGCGCAGCCTTGAACCAACTCGTAATACTCGTGGGGTGCGTAATGGCGGTGCCGACGACAACGGCCCAGGCGCCAGCATCGATCGCGGCGCGAGCCTCCTCGGGCGTATGCACGCGACCCTCGCAAATGATGGGAAGGCCGGGGAATTCCTCGGTCGCCTGACGCAGGAGCGGCAGATCGGGGCCATCGGCCATGGTGCAGTCGATGGCGGCGACGCCGTGAGAAAGCGTGGTGGATACCAGGTCGAAGCCCATATCAACAGCACGGCGAATATCCTCGATGGTGGCACAATCCGCCATCAGGAGCACACCCTCCTCGTGCAGCGGACGGAAGGTATCCTCGACCGTCTTGCCATCGGGGCGCGGACGATCGGTGGCGTCGATCGCCACGATATCGGCACCGGCAGCAACGCAGGCGCGAGCGTGACGCAGCGTCGGCGTGATGTAAACGCCCTCGTGCCCATCCTTCCACAGGCCGATGACGGGAACCTCACAGCGACCCTTAATGGCGGCAATGTCGGCAAGGCCCTGGCAGCGAATGGCGGCGGCGCCGCCGAGCTCGCAAGCGCGAGACATTTGAGCCATGGTCTCGGGCGTACGAAGCGGCTCGCCCATATACGCCTGAACGCTCACGACGAGCTTGCCTTTCAGGGATTGAATCAAAGGATCGACGGTCATAAGGCTGTAACCTTTCTCAGAACAGCCTCCCGAGGCGTGTTGTCTCGGGAGGCTCCTACAGAAGATACGTTTACTTCAACGAGGCAAGAAGATGCTCAGCGGCACCGATGAGCGGAGCATCGCCCTCCAGAGAACCGATGAGGATCGGCGTGTCCTGAAGCGGATCGAGCGCCTGGCTGGCATAGCCCTCGTGCACCGAATCCTTCCACGTCTGTGAACGCCAATCGGGACCTTGGTGAATCACGCCGCCCGAGAGCACGATGACCTCAGGGTCCAGGATGTTAGCGAGCGAGCCCAAGCTGGCACCCAGCGCAAAGCCGGCGTCATGGATGACCTCGGTCGCCTTTGCGTCGCCCGCACGGCACAGGTCGTTCACATCGCGACCGACCGAAGGACGGCTGGGGTCGACGCGACCAAAGCGCTCATCGTACATACGACCAATGGAAGTGCCCGAAGCAACCGACTCTAGATGGCCGGAACGCCCGCAGGCGCAAGGAATGCCGGCGGCAGCCGAGCACTCGATGTGGCCCATATGGCCGGCAGCACCATGGAAGCCCTGCATCACGCGGCCGTTCTCGACATATGCGCCGCCGATGCCCGTACCGATGCCCAGACACAAGACGGAGAACTTGCCCTTGCCGACGCCCCAGTGGGCCTCGCCCAGAGCATGAGCCTGCACGTCGCCCACCACGGCAACGGGAAGACCAAGGTCTTCGCGCAGACGCGGCCCCAACTGAACGCCGGACCAGCCGGGCATGATCTCGTTGGCATACGCGATGGCGCCCGTCTTGGGATCGACGACGCCTGCGGCACCGATACCGACACCGAGGACCTCGACATCGGGATTCGCCTCAAGAGCGGCCTTGATGGACGCCTCGATACGTTGGAAGACGGCCTCGCCGCCCTCCTGGGCCTCGGTAGGAACCTCGGCCTCAAATACGGGATGGGGCGCACTGCCGTCAGCCGGGTACTCCATGATGGCGGTCGCGATCTTAGTTCCGCCGATATCGACAGAGCAGACGTACTTGTTCTCCATGTCGTTCTCCTTCGGAGACAAAACAACTACAGGAAATGCGGTCGGATTTAACCCCGCCGCACGGTAAAGGTTTCCGAGGTGCCCGAGATCGCCGTGAAGCCTCGCGGCCATTGACCTAATGGTCATGGCCACGAGGCTGAACGGCGAGGTCGGGTGCCTGGGGAAGCTTTACAGGAGACCGTTGTCCTGAAGGACCTTCTTAATCGCCTCGACGTTCTCGCCGGTCATGGCCTTCACCGGGCGCGGCATGGTCGGGCTGTCGAAGATGCCCATGAGGTTCATAGCGGTCTTGAAGGCGCCGACGCCACCGGCATAGCCCTGGACGCCCGAGGTGACATCCCAGATGTGCGAAATCTCATTGAGGCGATCCTGCTCGGCCTTGACGGTAGCCCAGTCACCGGCCTGAGCGGCCTTCCACTGGCGCACGTAGCCCTCGGGCTCAACGTTGGCGAGACCCGGGACGGAACCGTCGGCGCCACCGAGGTAGGCGCCATCGACAACAACCTCGTGACCGGTGAGGATGCTCATCGGATGGCCGTTCTTCTCATTCTCCTGAACGAGGTAGCGGAACGAGATGTCATCGCCCGAGGAATCCTTGACGCCGGCCAGGACGCCCTCGGCGCCGAGCTTGGCAAGGAGCTTCCAGGGAAGCTTGGTGTGGACGCACACGGGGATGTCGTAAGCGAAGATGGGCAGGTCGAGTTCCTCGTGCAGGATGCGGAAGTGCTCCTCGACCTCGGTCATGCCCTGCAGGGCATAGAACGGGCAGGTGGCGACGAGGGCATCGGCGCCCAGCTCCTGGGCGACCTTGCCGTGCTCGATCATGCGCTCGGTCTCGGTGTCGATGATGCCGACCAGAACGGGAACGCGGTGATCGACGATGCGCACAGCCTCGGCGACAATCTGGCGACGACGCTCGTCGGTGGAGAAGACGACCTCGCCCGAGGAGCCCAGGAAGAACAGGCCATCGACGCCGGCATCGATCATGCGGTTGATGCTGCGCTCAAAGGAGGCAACGTCGAGCTGGTGGTCTTCGGTATCGGGAACAACGACGGGAGGGATAACGCCGGTGAATTTCTGAGTTGCCACAAGAATCTCCTTAGTTGTCTGGCGGGCGACCCTATGCCACCCACTCTTGTTGGCAGTGTCCAGGCCGTCTAGGCCAAAGAACACGGGTAGAACGTTTGGTTAAAGAAGTCGACGACTTCGTTTTCGAACGCATTGATGCGCTCGTGAGCGTATTTGGCATAGATGATATGCCTCCGGTCACACTCAAGACCGTTGAACACGGCAAACTGACCCTTGGGGTCGCTCACGGTATCCATGAGCGAAGTGCCCATGAGCACCGAGCCGCGCACCTGAGACGACAGCGCCTCGAGGCCACCGGGAATCGGATTGGCGACCGCCGTGCAGGCGAGGCCCTGCTCATCCAAAGCAGAAACCGCCAGCGCGACTCCGCCGCCAAGGCCCTCGCCCCATGCAAAGATGCGGTCGGGGTCCATGCCATCAAGATTGCGCGCAACCTTCGCCAACGCGCAGCCCCAACGGACGCGCCCGACAAAAGCGGGCGAAACAATCCCCCACTGCAGGTCGTCCGCACCAGCAACAACGTCGTCTAGTGCAAGCACGGCATATCCCATGGCGGCAAACCTCGTCATGTGATGCCATCCACGCACGGGTCGATCGATGTCGTGAAACATCAGACAGAGCGGAACAAGCTCGGATGCTCGGGCGCGGCCTGAGGGCTCAATCAAACGGCCGTGCACGACATACCCGCCGAGCTCAAAGGAAACCTCGGAGTAGCGCGCGCACGGATTGGCGAAATCAATCGCCGTAACAGTCAGCCCGCAAACCTCAAGGTCCGAAGCGGCTGTCTCTAATTCGGAAACATCCGCCGAAGCATCGCCGCGCCAATCCCGGAAATCGAAGAGCCTTGACGAAACCGTCCCAGCAATCCCCGCGAGCCCGGGGACGATCAGCTCGTCAACATTGCTCTCGCACTTAGACATGAGCCTCCCCTTCCTCACAGAAAAACGGAATGATCAAATCGTCAAAATCCTGAATCTCCTCGTGGCCAAAGCCTTCAAAGAACTCATGACGCTTGTCACAGGACAGGTTGTTGTACACCGCAAACTGCGTTGCCGGCGGACAGACGATATCGGCCGTGCCCGTGCCAAACAGCACGGGGCACTTGACCATGGGGGCAAAATTCTTGGAATCGAAGTACGCCAGCTTGGCATAGGCTTCCTCGATACGAGTCGAGTCCTCGTCAAACCAACGCGACCAATAGCGCAGGCCCTCGTAGGCAATATCGTCGGCGTCCAGATCCCAAACCAGGCGGAAGTCCGATAAGAAGGGATAGAGGATAGCCGCGCGATCAACTAAATCGCTATTGAGCGCGCAGGTCGCAATACCCAAACCGCCGCCCTGCGATGCGCCGTTTACATACACGCGGGTAAGATCGATGCCCTCGAGCTCGCGAACGATACGGCACAGAATGCGGATATCCTGATGCAGGCGGACATAGTAGAGGTTGGCCGGATCGCCGTCGATACCGGCGACGATATGGCCCGCGACCGTCGTGCCCGCAAATCCACCAATGTCCTCGGAGGGGCCTCCTTGGCCAGGACAATCGAGAGCAATGAGCGCCATGCCCATGCCAGCAAACGACGCCTGCTCAAACCAGCTGCGGCTCGCACCCGGATATCCATGGAACTGAAGCACCAGCGGCACGGGCTCCTCCGAGACCGGCTTGAGATACTTGGCATGCAGGCGTGCACCACACATGCCGGTAAACCAGAGGTCGAAAAACCGACAGGTCGCGGAATCCGCAACCGAAGCCGCCTCAATCGCGTAGTCGAGCTCGACGGCGTCGGCCTCGGCCATGCGGTCCTTCCAAAAGAGATCGAAATCCGATGGACGGGGCATAGCGCCTCGATATTCACCAAATTGCTGTTGTAGCTCCTGAGCACTTGGCATGGCTCGTGAACCCAGCCTTTCGAAATCGCAACGGAGGTGCGCCCGGTAAGGGAACCGGGCGCACGGAAGGGAAAGCGAGGCTACTCGCCGAGCTTGGGATGCAGCAGCGACGGCGCAGCGCCAAGCAGCATCTTGGTGTAGGGGTCCTGAGGGTGCTGGAAGACCTGCTTGGCCTCGCCCTGCTCGACGATCTTGCCGCCATTCATAACGATGATGTCGTCAGAGATATAGCGGACCGTCTGGATGTCATGGCTGATGAACACCATGGCCAGGCCGAGCTCCTTCTTAAGGTCGGTCAGCAGGTTCAGAATCTGCGCGCGGACCGAAACGTCCAGAGCCGAGGTGGGCTCGTCGGCGATGATGGCATCGGGGTTCAGCGACAGGGCACGGGCAATTGCGACGCGCTGGCGCTGGCCGCCCGAAAGCTGGCCGGGAAGAACCTCGGCGGCGGAGCTGGGCAGACCAGTGAGCTCCAAGAGCTCCTTGACGCGCTTCTCCTGCTCGGCCTCGGTACCCAGGTTGTGGACGCGCATGGGGTCGAGCAGTTGCTCGCGAACGACCATGCGGGGGTTGAGCGCCGTGGCCGGGTTCTGGAACACGACCGAGATGACGCGACCCATGTGGCGACGGTCCTCAGCGGTACGTTTGGTAACGTCCTTGCCCTTAAAGTAGA
The DNA here is from genome assembly GCA_959021215.1 of uncultured Collinsella sp. GTDB lineage: Bacteria > Actinomycetota > Coriobacteriia > Coriobacteriales > Coriobacteriaceae > Collinsella. The sequence goes on from CAUEUQ010000010.1 coordinate 19,021, forward strand.
CCTTGCCGCTCGTGGGGGCCTGCAGGCCGCACATGACGTTGGCGGTGGTGGACTTTCCGCAACCGGACTCGCCGACGATGCCGATGGTCTGTCCGGGCATGAGCTTAATCGTTACACCCTGGACGGCGTGAACCAGGTTGGGGTGCAGAATCGAGCCGGTACGGGTCCTAAAGGTGACGTGGACGTCATCAAGGAAGATGATCGGCTCGACGCCGTTGACTGCGGTCTCGCTCATCTACATCACCTCCGCGTGAGGGGTCAAACCATTTGCCTTGAGCACCTCGTCGGGGAGCTCGGAATAGAAGTGCTCGGTGCCGGGCACGCGCTTGAAGACCGGACGGGTGTCCAGGCCAATGCGCGGATGGCTCGAGCGGGGCGCGAAGCGATCGCCCTTGGGGAAATCGCGCGGGCTCGGAACGGCGCCGGGCACCTGGTGCAGGCGGCCCGAACCGCTCTCGATGGACAGAACGGAGCCCAGAAGACCGCGGGTGTACTCGTGGATCGGGTTGGTGAGCAGCTCCTTGGTGGGTGCCTGCTCGATAACCTGACCGGCGTACATAACCGTGATGTTGTGGGCGACCTCGGCGACCAGTGCCAGGTCGTGCGAAACGAAGATCATGGCAAAGCCGAGCTTGGCCTGAAGGTCGTTAAGCAGCTTGATGACCTGCTTCTGGACGGTAACGTCCAGAGCGGTCGTGGGCTCGTCGCAGATGACCAGCTTGGGGTCGCGGGTAAGGGCCATAGCAATCAGAACGCGCTGACGCTGACCACCGGAAAGCTCATGCGGATAGCTCTCGAGCGTACGCTTGGGGTCGAGGCCCACGAGCTCCAGGAGCTCCTCGGCGCTACGGGTGCCGCCACGCTTGGTGAGCTGCTTCATCTGGGCGGAAATGAGCATGGAGGGGTTGAGCGAGGACAGGGCATCCTGATAGACCATGGCGATATCGGTACCGCGCAGGCCGAACCACTCTTTCTTGCTCATCTTGAGCAGGTCGCGACCCTCCCAGAGAACCTCACCGGAAAGGTGCTCGTCATCGTCGGTCAGGCCCATGATGGCCAGCGTGGTGATGGACTTACCGCAGCCGGACTCGCCTACCAGGCCCATGGTCTGGCCGGGACGGACGTCAAAGTTAACGTGGTCGACGACGTTGATGTCACCGTGGTGCTCAAACTGGATGCAGAAATCGCGGACCGAAAGGATCGGCTCAACGGACTCATCGGGCACATGGCGGTCGTTACGCTTGAGTTCGACATCACGCAGGGCGCCAAGACGGGCGGACAGGGACTGAGCCTGCTCCTTGTAGGCGCGAACGGGATCGGAGACCAGCAGGTCGGCCTCGCGGCGCTTGGAGGAGTCGGTCGGATCCAGGGCGGCGGAGGGAGCAGCGGCCATGGCGTCGGTAATGCCCTCGGAGAGGATGTTGAGTGCCAGGCAGGTGATCATGATGGCCAGACCCGGGAACAGCGCCTGCCACCAACGGCCAGCGAGCACGCCGCCGCGGGCGTCAGCGAGGATGTTGCCCCAGGTAGCGGTGGGCTCCTGGATACCAGCGCCGATAAAGGTCAGCGAGGCCTCGAAGATGATGGCGTCGGCGACCAGGGTAACGGTGAAGACCATGATCGGGGCGATGCAGTTACGCAGAACATGCTTGATCAAAATCCACGGAGCCTTGGCGCCGGAAACGATGACCGCGCGGACATAGTCCTCGCCGTACTCGGACACGATGTTGGCTCGCACGATACGGGCAATCTGCGGAGTGTACATAAAGCCGATGGCGAAGATGATCGACGGCACGGAGTTGCCCAGGATGGAGACGAAGACGGCAGCAAGGGCGATGCCCGGGATGGACATGATGATGTCCAGGATGCGCATGATCGCCTCGGAAACAGACTTGCGCGAAACCGCCGCGAGGGCGCCCACGACCGAGCCGCAGACCAGAGCCATGGCAGTGGCGCCAAAGCCGATGATCAGCGAGTAACGACCACCGTAGAGCATGCGCGACAGAATGTCGCGGCCCTTATCGTCGGTACCGAAGATAAATCCGTTGCCGGGAGCCTGGCGAGCAGTGAAAATCTCGACCGGGCTATAGGGGGCAAGAAGAGGCGCCAGAATCGCGGTCAGGGCGACCAGCACCAGCACGACGGCGGCGATCTTAGAAGACAGCGTCATCTTCTTCCAGCCACCGAGCTTGAGCCCCTTAGAGGCAGCTTTCTCGAGTTGCTCGGTTTGCTTCTCTCGAATCTTTACCATAATCTACACCGTCCTGATGCGCGGGTTGATGAGCAGGTAGAGCATGTCAACCACGATGTTGATGATGATGAAGGCAAGAGCAACGACGATGACGACGCCCTGAACCAGGTTCGCCTCGTTGCCCTGAACGCCCTGCAGAATCGCAGTACCCATGCCGGGGAGGTTGAAGATGACCTCGATGACGACGGCGCCGCCCATAAGGTAACCGATCTTAAGACCGAGGGTGGTGACCGGGGTGATCAGCGCGTTGCGAAGAACGTTGATGCCGACGACGACCTTCTCGGGAACGCCGGCGCCACGGGCCATACGGACGTAGTCCTTATCGAGCTCCTCGACCATGGCCGTACGCACGATACGAGTCATCTGGCCCGTCAGCGGGAATGCCAGAGCGATAGCGGGCATGATCATACGTCCCAGATAGCCAGCCGGGTTGGTGGTGAAGTGAGGCAGAGCACCGGACGCCGGGAGCACCTTAAGGTAGGAAGAGAACAGCAGGATCAACAGAACGGCAAGCCAGAACGACGGGGTTGCCAAGCCGGCGATGGAGAAGACGCGGATCACTTGGTCCGGCCATTTATCACGATACAGTGCCGCGATGACGCCGAGCAAAAACGAGACGACCGCGCCGATGGCTAGACCGATGAAGGTCAGCTGCATCGTGACGGGCAGGGCCGTGGAGATGCGCTTGGCAACAGAGTTGCGAGCAGCACCATAGGTGCCCATGTCACCATGGATCAGATCGCCCATGTAGCGCACGTAGCGCACGGGCCAGGGATCGTCCAGACCATACTTCTCATGGTACTCGGCAACCGCCTCGGGCGAGGCGCCGTCACCCAACGCCGTATAGGCGGGGTCGGTCTTGGAGAACGACATAAGGAAGAACACCAGGACGGTGACGCCCAATGCCATGATCGGCAGCGCCACGAGACGCCTTCCAATCAAACGTAGAAAGTTGTTCACGTTCTCTCCCCTTTCTTTTGTCGGTAGGACCAACTGGTATATGAGTATGGATACTCATTACAAGACCCGAGCGACATCGAGGCCGCCCGGGTCTTTGTTTCAACTATGAGGACGTTGCCTTACGACCGACGCCCCACATATGACTCAAGCGAGTCTTAGGCCTTGACGGTCGCGACGCCCCTGAAGGACATGCTCGTCGTGCCGATGCCCTTGAAGCCATCGAGGGCCTCGCCGTTGGGCGCGGTGGACGGATCGTCCCAGGAAGCGGAAACGGTCTTGACGTGGACAACGGGGTACAGAACGGCGTTGTCGGCGATGATATCGAAGCACTCGTTCCACTTCTTCTGCTGCTCGTCGCCCTCGGCGGCAAGAGCCTCGTCCATGAGACCGTGGAGCTTCTCCCACTCAGCGGACTCCTTCCACGGGCAACGGGTCTGCATCCAGACGTTGTCGCCATACCACCAGTTGAGCAGCAGGTCGGGATCGGCGCCGAAGCAGGACGGATCGCCAGGAGCGAGAAGGATATCGTAGGCCTCGCCGCCGTCGATGGCAGCGTAGGTGGCCGGCGAGGTATCGGTCTGGATGGTCACATCGAAGCCGAGGGCGTCGAGGTCGTTCTTGACCTGAGCGGCCATGCCCTTGATCTGCTCATTGTCGGTGGTGCGCAGGGTGATGGCGCCCGGGGTGATGCCAGACTCTTCGATGAGCTTCTTGGCCTTCTTGGCGTCAGTCTTGTACACCGTGGAAGCCTCATGATAGTTGGTGAAGCTCTTGGGCAGGTAGCAGCTGGCAGCGGTGGCAAGGCCGGCGAAGGTGTTGGTGATCATCTTCTCGGTGTCGAGCGCGTACATGACGGCCTGACGGACCTTGACGTTGTTCCAAGGCTCCTTGGCGACGTTAAACATGATGAAGCGGGTGCCGAAGCCCTGGACGTTGTCGATCTTGCAGCCAGCGCTCTCGAGCTGGTCGACGGCGTCAGCGGTGACGAGCTCCATAACGAGCGTGGAGCCCTCCTGCTGGGCGGTAACGCGAGCGGTGGGGTCGGTCAGGATGCTGTACTGGATCTTCTCGTCCTCGGCAGCATACTCACCGTTGTACTCGGGGTTGGGAACCAGAGTGATCTCGGTATCGGAGATAGAGTCATACATCCAGGGGCCGGAGCCGATCGGCTGCTTGGCGCGATCCTCCTCGGCCTGGGTAGCCGGGGTAACGCGGATGATGGCCAGACGATCCTTGAGCAGGGAGAAGTTGGGGACCTTGGTCTTGACCGTTACAGTGCTGGCGTCCTTGGCCTCGATAGACTCGAAGGGCTGGAAGAACGGAGCATAGGTAGCGGAGGCAGCGCAAGCGGTGTAGGAGGCAACGACGTCGTCAGCGGTGACCTCGGTGCCATCGGAGAACTTGGCGCCCTTGCGGATGGTGACCTCGAAGGTAGTGTCGTCCACGGACTTGGGATCGTCGGTAGCGAGCTCGTTGAAGGTGCTGTAGTCGTGGTAATCGATGCCGTAGAGGCCCTCGATGACGTGCCAGTTAGCACCCAGGCCCACAGCGGAGCCGGTGCTGGCGGGGTCGAAGCTGGACGGAGCGTAAGCGGAACCAGCGGTGATCACGCCGCCGCCACGGTTGGCGGAATCAGTGGAACCGGAAGCGGAACCTTCGTCGCTAGAGCTGCCACCGCAGCCGGTGAGACCAAGCCCTGCGACAGCAGCGACGCTGCCGGTGAGGCCGAGGAACGAACGCCTGGACATACCCTTGTTGATGATGGCCATGTCTTCTCCTATCAATAGAGAATCTTACCCGGGAGCACCTAGACTTGCCCCCGCGCAACTTGCGGACGATATATACCTTACCTACCGACGAACCCAACTGAGGTGCCGCGCTCGGCGACCGATACATACATACGCTTGAACGGTATTTACTACCGTTCACCGAATTCATTGACAAATGATCCGACAGACAGTATGTATCGACGAGGTGAGATATCAGTCTTCGTCAACCCGCAGGATAGCAGTGTTGTTCACCATGGCTAGTCAAACGTTTTAGCGTTAATAAAACCCGAAATCGGCAGGTAATCACCGCGAAACAAATGATTGAAAATTGACCAATCATGTATATCAGTTGTTTAGAAGCGCGTTTAGTTTTCGGATTGGTTGGCCGATGCCTGGGCGCGTTCGGCATTCCATGCAACAAGTGCCTCGTGGACCGCTTTGGCGACATCAGCCGGAACGCCTCGAACTTCTGCAATCTCCTGCTCGCTTGCTACGCGCAAACGCTTCATCGAGCCAAAATGGCGCATAATGGCACGTTTTCTGGTGGGTCCCACGCCCGGAACGTCGTCAAGCACCGAAACCGTCATAGCCTTATCGCGCAACTCGCGATGGAACGTAATCGCAAATCGGTGGGATTCATCGCGAACCTGCTTGATCAGATAAAGCGAAGCGGAGCCGGTCGGCAGCACGACGGGAGTCTCGTCCCACGGCACGAAAACTTCCTCATCGGCCTTTGCCAAGCCACAGACTGGTATATCGAGGCCAAGCGCCTCAAGTTGCTTAATTGCAGCGGTCAATTGCGGCTTGCCGCCATCGACAACGAGCAAATCGGGGCGCGAGCCAAAGCGCTCGTCCGCCATGCGCTCGGGAGCATAGCGACGCCCCAGAACTTCGGACATCGATACGAAGTCGTTCGCCTCGTCCAATTCGGCCTGAATTTTAAAGCGACGATACTGGCCCTTGTCGGCACGGCCGTTGGTAAATACCACCATCGAAGCGACGGTAAAGGTGCCGTGCAACGTCGAGATATCGAAGCACTCGATGCGCAACGGCGGCGCAGGCAGCGCCAGCGCACTTTCGAGCTCCAGGAGCGCCTGATTGGTGCGATCGTCAGCATACCCCGTGCGCATCATGTAGCGCATGAGGGCATGGCGCGCATTTTTGGAAGCCATATCGAGCAGGCGGTGCTTTTCGCCGCGCTGCGGCCTATGGAGATGGCAAGAGCGTTCGCGCTTGCCCGCAAGCCACTCCCCCAACGCTTCAGCATCCTCAAGCTCGACAGAGAGATTGATCTCGGCTGGAATATCGGCCGTCTCGTCGTAATAGCGCTTAAGAAAACCCGCTTGAAGCTCTTCCTCGTCGACATCCAGGCCTTTATCGAGGATGAACTCACAAGTTCGAACCGTTCGGCCCTCGCGAACGACAAAGACACAGGCGGCAGAGATAGTCTCTTCGCGATAGAAGCCGATGACGTCGATATCGACGCTTGATGGAAAAACGACCTGTTGGCGATCGTCCAGGCCCCTAATGACTTCCAGACGACGCTTGACGCGCGCCGCACGTTCAAAATCGAGCGTCTCGGCTGCCTCCGTCATCTCGGACGTAAGCTCGTCGACGACATCCTTGCGATGGCCCGACAAGAAACGTTCGACACGCTTGACGTTCTTGGCATAGTCGGCAGGGGAAATTGCGCCGACACATGCGCCCGGCCCGCGCCCGACATGGTAGTCAAAGCAGGGACGCCCGTTTTGCGCGCAAATCATATTGACGATGTCTTCTTCGCCCTTATGAGATTCGACGATGCGGCGGCAGCGGCGCCACTCCGCACAGGATGCCGAGCAAATTGGAATAACCTTGCGTAGCGTATCGATGGTCTCACGCGCCGCACGGCTATCGGTATAGGGGCCAAAATAGCGCGTTCCCGGTTTATGACGCTCTCGCGTGTATTTAATAGCCGGAAACAAGTCGCTCTTGGTAATGGCGATAAAGGGATAGCTTTTATCGTCTTTGAGATCGACGTTAAAGTACGGATGGTACTGGCCAATCAGATTGCGCTCGAGCACCAATGCCTCGTGCTCGGTCTCCACCACGATATAGTCGAAGCTCGCCACCAGCTGCATCATGAGCGGGATCTTTTGACGCTCGTCCTGCAGCGTCACGTATTGACGCATACGGGCACGCAAGTTTTTTGCCTTGCCCACATAGATGACATCGCCCTTGGCATCTTTCCAAAGGTAGCAGCCGGGTTGCGTGGGAACACGCGAAACCTGCTCGGCAAGTGTTGGAATGTTGTCGTGACCTGCCACGCGCACCTACTTGCGACGAAGCAGCGCCGAGACCTCAGGCATCTTAAAGACGAAGGCGAGGCCAAAAGTTACAGCGAGCGAGATGACGCCTGCAACACAAACGTAGCCCAGGGTAATGAGGATCGAGCTGCCAAGCGCTCCGACAAAGTGCTCAAGTGCCCACATGACGCCGGCGCCCGCGGCAGCGCCCAAGCCACCGAACAGTAGGCCGAAGAAACCGCCATGCAGGATAGACTTGACCTGAAGGCCATGCAGACGACGGCGCAGCCACCACAGTGAGCATCCGACCAAGACCACGTAGTCAACGACGTACGAAAGCGCAATTGCCGGCATACCGTAGCCCAGCACCACGCCAAACAGCAGCACCGAACCGGCCTGACCGATAGCGGAGTACAGGCAATAGCGGCTATAAGGTTTCATATCGAGCAGGGCCGAAAAGCTCTTCTGCATCAGCACGACCACGCCGTAGAGCGGCAGGGAAAGTGCCAGATAGATAAGGAACTCCGACACCAGCGCCACACCGGATTCATCGAACTTGCCGGCGCAGTAGATCATGTTGAGCGGACGGGCGAAGACGATCAGATACATCGCAAACGGAATCAGGAAAAAGAGCATCTGGGCGACACCGCGCGAAATGCCCGTGCGGACGCTGTCGTAATCCTTCTCCTGCGCATCGTGAGAGAGTTCGGTATAGAGTGCCGTCGAAAGCGAGGCGGCGATCAGCGCATAGGGCAATGTGTACCACAGGCGCGCATATGCGATGACGGAAGGGCCGGTCTCGGGCTGCACCACCAGCGCGGCGGCATTGGTAATGGAGGTCGAGACAAACATGCACACCGTGGCGAGCAGCGTCGGGATACCAAGCGCGATCGTCTGTCGCAGCGCGGGATCCTTAAAGTCGATATGGATATGAGGATGCACGCCATGCTTGCCAAGCGCGGGAATCTGGCAGGCCATCTGGACAAAGACGCCGAGGGTCGTACCAGCTGCGATCAAGATAATACCGGCCTGCCCGCCAAATTGTGCAGACACGGGAGCAAAGCCCATAAAGCTGGCGATGACGATGACATTGTTGAGAACCGGGGCAAACGTCGACCAGAAGTAGTCGCGATGTGCGTTGAGAACGCCCGAGAACACCGAGCCCAAGCCATAAAACAGAATTTGGATAGCAAAGAAGCGGAACATGAACGCAGCGGTATCCATGCTGCCGCCATCGCCCGAAAGGAACGACTGCGTCCAAATAAAGCCGGGAGCAAACACGGTGCCCAGCAGCGAGATACCGCCCAGCAGCAGAAGCAGAATACCGAGCAGATTGCCGACATACTCGTTCGATGCCTCACGGCCCTGCTCGCGCCTCACGCCCATATACACCGGCAAAAACGCCGTAACGAGCATGCCGCCCATCACGAGTTCGTAGAGCATATTGGGCAGGTTGTTGGCGACCTGATAGGAGGACGAGAGTAGCGACATGCCAATAGCGGCCGCCATTGCCCACGTTCGGATAAAACCGGTGACGCGAGACACGATGGTCAGGATGGTCATAAGCCCGGCGGAACGACCAACCGTGGAGTAGTCCGACGAGCCCATGTCGTCAGTGTCATCTCGCGACGAAGGAGCTTCGGACGAGGGTGTCTGAGGCGCAGATTCTCTTGCAAAATGAGCTCCGCGCTTCAATTCTTCCTGCGGCATCGCTCAGTCCTCTCTCGTGATCGGGGCAACCGTCGCCCCGCAAAATGCAACTAGATCATCGGGCGCAAGCTCAAGCTGATAGCCGCGCTTGCCACCCGAGATAAAAATGGTATCCCAAAGGACGCATGTCTCATCGATCAGCGTCCGAAAGCGTTTTTTCATACCGACCGGGCTGCAACCGCCGCGAACATACCCCGTCGCGGCAAGCAAGTCCTTAACATGCATCATGGTCAGCGACTTTTCGCCCGCGGCGTGCGCAGCGGCCTTTAGGTCGAGCTCGTCGGCAACGGGAATGCAGCACACGACATGGTCGTTGGACGGCGTCGTGCACACCAGGGTCTTAAATCCCTGACCGGGCTCCTCGCCAAGCTGCTCGGAAATCGCGACGCCCAAGCCTGACGATTCGTCGCCATCGTCTTCGTACGTATGGAGAACGTAGGAGATGCCGGCGCTTTCCAGCTCGCGCATCGCATTGGTTTTTGGCGTCTTAACAGCCTTTGCCACGGCACATCCTTTCCCTCGCAGAACGACACGAAGATTAAGTATAGGGCCAATTCCGACGCATACGCCATCTCGACACACAGAAGCGCCACCGAATCGGAAGGAATCGGTGGCGCTTTTCGCATTACAACTCTCTTTACTGCACGTCGAGCTGTGCCTGGCGCTCACGGTCGCGCTTGAGCAGCGGTGCCAAGAACTTGCCCGTGTAGCTCTGCGGGCACGCCGCAACCTGCTCCGGTGTTCCCGAGACCACGACGGTTCCTCCCCCATTGCCGCCCTCGGGACCCATATCGATCAGGCGGTCGGCAACCTTGATGACATCAAGGTTGTGCTCGATCACCAGCACCGTGTTACCCGCATCGACCAGGCGCTGCAACACGTCGAGCAGCTGGCGGACATCCTCAAAATGAAGACCGGTTGTGGGCTCGTCCAAAATGTAGAACGTCTTGCCCGTCTGACGACGATGGAGTTCCTTGGCGAGCTTCACGCGCTGTGCCTCGCCGCCCGAAAGCGTCGTGGCTGGCTGACCCAAGCTCACGTAGCCCAGGCCCACGTCATACAGGGTCTGGAGTTTGCGCTTAATCTGCGGGATATTCCCAAAGAAGGCAAGCGCCTCGGTAACGCTCATGTCGAGCACGTCCGAGATAGTCTTGCCGCGGTAGGTGACCTCGAGTGTCTCGCGGTTATAGCGCTTACCGCCGCAGACCTCGCAGGGGACATAGATATCGGGGAGGAAGTGCATCTCGATCTTGATCTGCCCGTCGCCCTTGCACGCCTCGCAGCGACCGCCGCTTACGTTAAAGGAAAAACGTCCCGGCGAGTAGCCGCGCGCCTTCGACTCCGGCGTACTCGCAAACAGGGCACGCAGGTCATCCCACAAACCGATATAGGTCGCAGGGTTCGAGCGCGGCGTGCGACCGATTGGCGACTGGTCGATATCGATCACCTTATCGATGCACTCGATACCCTCGATCTTCTTGTACGACCCCACAGGGCGCGTCGAGCGATGGATGGCGTTGGTAAGGGCAGGTGCGATCGTATCGGTGACCAGGGAGCTCTTGCCCGATCCCGATACACCGGTAACGACGGTAAGCGTACCAAACTCAATCTTGGCGGTAACGTTTTTGAGGTTGTTGGCACGGGCACCCGTAATCTTGAGGCAGCCGCGACCGGGTTTGCGGCGCTCATCGGGCACGCGGATCATCCGCTTGCCGGTCAAATAGGCACCCGTCATGGAATCAGGGCACGCCATGATATCGGAAGGCGTTCCCGCGGCGACCACGTGTCCGCCGTTAACGCCCGCACCGGGACCCATATCGATCACGTAGTCGGCAGCGCGAATCGTATCTTCGTCGTGCTCGACGACGATAACGGTATTGCCGATATCGCGCAGGCGCTCGAGCGTCTTGATCAGGCGCTCGTTATCGCGCTGGTGAAGGCCGATCGACGGCTCGTCCAGAATGTACAGGACGCCCATGAGGCCGGCGCCGATCTGCGTTGCCAGACGAATACGCTGGGCCTCGCCGCCGGACAGCGTCGCCGAGGCGCGGTCGAGCGTCAGGTAGTCGAGGCCGACGTCGACCAGAAAACGCAGGCGTTCCAGGATTTCCTTAACGATACGGCCACCGATAAACTGCTGGCGCTCGGTGAGTTCAAGACCCTCGAAAAACTCGAGCGACTCGCGACAGGACAGGCAGCAAACCTCATAAATGGACTTACCGCCCACGGTAACGGCGAGCATCTCGGGGCGTAGGCGAGCGCCATGGCAACTCGAGCACGGCTCTTCGCGAATGTACTTCTCCAGACGCGCTTTGGTGTTCTCGTTGGTTGTCTCGGTATAGCGCTCGTACAGGATATTGCGCACGCCCGAGAACTTGGTGTCCCATTGGCTGCGACGTCCATCGAGCTTTTGATAGTCGACCGATATCTTCTTATCGCCCATGCCGTCTAAAAACGCGCGGCGCACCCGCGGGGGCAGGTCCTCCCACGGCGTATCGACACTTACCTTGAAGTGTTTGCAGACCGCGGCGAAGATCTGAGGGTAATAGTTCGAATTGCCGAACAGGCTGCCAAAGACCCCATCGGCGATCGACTTCGACGGATCCTCAATCAGCGCCTCGGCATCGACCGTTTTCTTAAAGCCCAGACCGTCGCACTCGGGACAGGCGCCATAGGGTGCGTTGAACGAAAAGTCGCGCGGCTGCAGATCGTCGATGGAGTGTCCGTGCTCCGGGCACGCCAGCGCCAACGAGTATTCCAGCAGCTCGCCCTCGGTTCCCTCGGGGGCATCGCGATCGGGCAGCATATATACGTTCACATTACCGTGGGCAAGCGCCGTCGCCTGCTCGACGGACTCGGCAATGCGACCCAGGGAGTTCTCTCGGATCACGATACGATCGACCACGACCTCAATATCGTGCTTGAACTTTTTGTCCAGTTCGATGGGGTCATCGAGCGAGCGCACTTCGCCGTCGACGCGCACGCGGCTAAAGCCCTCCGCGCGCAGGTCCTCGAACAGCTTGGCATACTCGCCCTTGCGTCCACGAACAACCGGCGCCAGCACAAACGCGCGACGGCCCTCCCCCGCCGCAAGGACTTTATCGGCAACCTGATCTGTTGTCTGGCGCTCAATGACACGCCCACACTCGGGGCAGTGCGGAGTGCCCACGCGAGCGAACAGCAGACGTAGGTAGTCATAGATCTCGGTTACGGTGCCCACTGTCGAGCGCGGATTCTTGGACGTCGTCTTCTGATCGATTGAAACTGCCGGCGAAAGGCCGTCGATCGAGTCCAAATCTGGCTTGTCCATCTGGCCTAAAAACTGGCGCGCATAGCTCGACAGGCTCTCGACGTAACGACGCTGGCCCTCGGCATAGATCGTGTCGAAGGCAAGAGAGCTCTTGCCCGAGCCCGAAAGACCGGTTATAACCACAAGCTCGTCTCGCGGAATGGAAACATCGATATTGCGCAGGTTATGCTCGCGCGCGCCGCGAATAACGATAGAAGAATCAGACATGGAAGCTCCTTGCCTCCTATAGCTTCAAATCACACTGACGATGAGTTTAGCGCACTCGACGCGCACAGATGTTCGTAATACAAGATTCGCAGACCTTTTGCTTCGTCTCTCCCGTTATCGGTTTTCCGATTATCGAGATAAAGGTTACAGTAATCTAACGTAGTACTTATTGAGCCTTTACAGAGGAACATCCATGACCGAAGACATCCCCCTTGAAATCACTTCGAGCTACATGGCAAATCTACCCATATCCATCGCCGTCCTAATCGTGGCCGCCGTCGTCGTACGCATGTACATTTCGATTAAGCGGAAGGAACAGCCTCCTGTTTTTCGCGCTCTATGGTGCGCGGCATTCCTTGTTCCGCTCGGCGTGGTGGCGGCATGGATCACCAATCAAATGCTCGTAAATGAGGACAATTCCCTATGGATCCTGTCTTATTCGGCCCTCGGTGCCACCGCGGTCGCCCTTCTGGTCGAACCCCTGGTTTCGAGGCTCATCGACCAGGCAGATATCGCAACTGCAACGGCTGCCTGCATCTGCCGCGACATTATCATCATCGCAGCGGTTTCGATTCTCTCGTTCGTTTCGCTTGAAATCGCCTGCAACGAAACCTTTTACCACATTCCCGCCAACTCGTTCGGCTTTTCCGTCGGACTGCTTGCGGCGATTCTTCTCTCCCTTTATTTACTGGGACAGCGACACGGAGGGGCCATGGTCCTCGTGCCCATCGTTTGCTGCACTCTCGGCATTGCCGAGCATTTCGTTATGACATTTAAGGGCGAAGCCATTCTGCCAAGTGACATCTTGGCATTGGGAACCGCAATGGAAGTGAGCGAGGGATACGAGTTCACCTTCACCGCAGGAATCGTCACTTCGCTCGCGTTGCTCGAAATCTCTCTTGGACTGCTTTCCCTCATTCGACCGAAAAAGCTCCGTACGCCAGCCCTCGTCTTTCCTGTCATTGCCGGAAACCTCTGCGCTTTTCTTCTCGTAAGCGTCGTAAGCCTCCTGGGGTTTTCCAGCATCGACCTTGAGCAGGCGTTGGACTATGGGTTTGATCGTTGGCAACCCATCTGCACGTATGTTTCACAGGGCTTTATCACCTCGTTTACCGAGATGGTCAACGAGCTGCCAATCGAAAAACCTGAGGGCTATACCGACGACGAGACCAAAAACATCGAACAGGAGCTCGTCGCCGCCTACGACAGCACGTATGGCTCCAGCGAGCAACGCAGCGCCGCTGTCGCCCAGTTCAATGAGATCAAACCGACGGTCATTGCCGTCATGAATGAGAGTTTCACCGACCTATCGTGCTTCGAGCAGCTTCAGGCGGCAGGCTACTTCGGCCCCACTTTCTATAATTCCCTCCCCGACACACTCGTACGCGGCACCATGCTCGCCTCGGTAGCAGGAGGTGGAACGGCGAACTCTGAATTTGAGTTTTTGACGGGAGCCACAACGGCCTTTGTCGGCGTAGGCAAAATCCCCTATCAGCTTTATCAGATGAGCGATGTTGACAGCCTGGCAAAAGACCTTAAAGAGCTTGGGTATACCGCCACCGCCATGCACCCCCAAAACCCCGTCAACTATCACCGAGATAAAATCTATCAGCAGCTCGGTTTCGGAGATTTTCTTTCAATCGACGATTTCGAAGGCGCCTCTTATTACCATGCCGGCGTATGTGACTACGTCACCTACGACAAGATCCTTGAATTGCTCAGGACCAACGAGGCCCCACAGTTTATCTTTGACGTGACGATGCAAAATCATGGCGGATACGAAGTCGGGTCCGTCCCCGCAGAAGAGCTTACGAATTATTGGGTCGAAGGGGCCAGCGAGGGTACCAACGCCATGCTCAATACGTACCTAACCTGCATCAACGCATCCGACAGAGACCTTGAGTACTTCATCAACGAGCTCCGCAATATTGGTCGGCCGGTCGTTCTCGTCTTTTTTGGCGACCATCAGCCAAGCATCGCAGCAGCCCTCAACGACGAGTTGTATCCGCAGGAAGACACGGCCAGCCACGCTTTCCGCATTCACCAGTCGACGTATTTCGTCTGGGCCAACTATGAAATCGCAGGCAATACCGAACTCAACGTCTACGACACCGTCGGTGCGAACGAGATTGCAGCCATGACCCTTAATAAGATCGGCGCCCCGCTCACCGATTACCAAAAGGCCTTGCTTGCAACAAGGTCTGATGTGCCGACCATCAACGTTGCCGGCTATCTCGGTGCCGATGGGCTGCGCTATGACCTCGAATCAGAGGACAGCCCCTATACGTCGACGATCGACAAGCTGCGGCGCGTCCAATATCTTGAGTTTGCCACGAAGGTCCAGTAGGTCCGATTTTTCACGATGCGCCATCGAGCAGCCGAGGCTACACAGCCAGGTACGCCGCGCATGACTCTCGCTCGCAAACGAGGGTACAATGACGCTCGTGTCACACCGCGGGGCTTCGGCCCCAACATATACAAAGGAGTCATACATGGGTTGCGAGCACGCACAGGCTGCCGGCGGACAAACCGCGCCGCAGGAATTTGAAGAAAACACGCTGTCCGAGGTCAAGCGCGTTATCGCCGTGCTTTCCGGCAAGGGCGGCGTCGGCAAATCGTTCGTCACCGGCGCCATCGCTACCGAACTTGCCCGTCACGGCCATAAGGTCGGCGTCCTCGATGCCGATATTACCGGTCCCTCTATCCCCAAGATGTTTGGCATGAGCGGACGCCACGTCCATGCCCTCGGCAACCTTATGCTGCCCGAAATCTCCGAGCACGGCGTCAAGGTCATGAGCTCTAACCTGCTGCTCCAAAACGAGACTGACCCCGTCCTCTGGCGTGGCCCGGTTATCGCGGGTGCCATCAGGCAGTTCTGGAGCGAGACCTCTTGGGGTCCCATCGACTACCTGCTGGTCGATATGCCTCCGGGAACGGGCGACGTCGCCCTCACCGTCTTCCAGTCGCTGCCCGTCGATGGCATCGTCATCGTCACGAGCCCGCAGGATCTGGTCTCGATGATCGTCGCCAAGGCGGTCAACATGGCCGAGAAGATGAACGTCCCCATTCTGGGTATCGTCGAGAACATGAGCTATATCGAGTGCCCTGATTGCGGCAAGAAGATTGAGGTCTTTGGCAAGAGCAAGCTCCCCGAGGTCGCCGAGCGCTACAACCTCGAGATCCTGGGCCAGCTTCCCATCAATCCGGCACTCGCCGAGGCCTGCGATAAGGGCGAGGTTGAGACCGCACTGCCCGACGGCATGCTGCCCCAGGCTGTCTCTGCCGTCGAGGCCATTGCCCCGCACGAAACCGACGAGGCCTAAGTGAACGCAAACGCCTTCTATGACGTCTTGGTAATCGGCGGCGGGGCCTCGGGTCTCGCCGCTGCCATTACGGCCGCACGCGCAGGCAAAAGCGCCTGCATCGTTGAGCGCGATGTCGCCTGCGGCCTTAAGCTCCTCGCGACCGGCAACGGACGATGCAACCTTTCGAACGAATCAATTGATTTCCAGCGGTACAACCATCCCGCGTTTGTTGAGTCCGTCATGGGCGCCCGGCCCGAGCAAGAGCTCGACAGTTTCTTCTCTTCGCTGGGCATCATGACGACCTCCGAGGAGGGCCGGCTGTATCCACGCTCCCTTCGTGCCGAATCGGTGCGCGATGCGCTTCTCAACGCTTGCAATCGCCTGGGTATCACCTTGATTTGCGGGGCAAATGTCACCTCGGCATCCAAATCCCCCAAGGGCTGGGCGCTCCAGATAGATCGTCCCGCGCGGGCACTCAAGGCAAAAAAGCACGACGGCCGAAAAACGGAGGTCCGCTCGCTTCGGAAGGCGCTCGCCAACACTCCTCGCAAGAACGAGACGTTGCAGGCAAAGGCCGTGACTATCGCCACGGGCGGCAGCATCGCCGACATCGCGGAGGCGTTCGATCTTTCCCTCACGCCACAGCACCCCGTCCTCTGCCCCGTGTCGGCATCGGTCGTCGGCGACCAGGCGGCGCTCAAGACGCTGGACGGCTTGCGCGTCCGCGCTCGCTTGACGCTCGCCCGCGATCATGAGGAGCTCTGGCACGAAGACGGCGAGGTGCTCTTCCGCACCTTTGGTATCTCGGGCGTTGCCATCTTCAATCTCTCCCGTCGTGTCCAGCACGGCGACACGATTCTGCTCGACGTCTTCCCCGACCTCTCCAAAGACGAGCTGCTCGATATGCTCAACCAGCGAGTCGAGTTACTCGGTGGCTTTTCGCCCCGCGACCCCCGCTGGCTCGACGGCATGCTCGCCCCGCAGTTCTCTCACGTTGCCTGCGCCGCATTCGAACGGTGCCACCCCGGGTCGCACGATGTCATCCATCTGGTCTCGATCCTCAAGCACTTCAAGCTGCTCGTCGAGGGAACGGCGGAGGAGCGTTCGGCCCAGGTCACGCGCGGCGGCGTGTCCATCGAGAGCGTCTCAGCTCCCGACCTCTGCGTGAGCAACGCGGCAGGCGCCCCACTTTACATCTGTGGCGAGGCACTCGACATCGATGCCGATTGCGGCGGTTTCAACCTTGCGTGGGCTTGGATCTCGGGTATTCGCGCTGCAAGCAGCCTATAGCCGCGCAGTCTATAATCAAAACGCATTCGGGCCGTCTGGAACACCGGGCGGCCTCTTTCTTGCATCTAAGGAGACCTCGATGATCGAAATCACCCAAGTCCACGCGTCACTCGATGAGGCCGGCGACGAAACCGCCTGCCTTGCTATTGGTAGACGCGCCGTCAAACGAGCCCTGCGATGCGAGGATTCCCAGATTAAAGCCATTGAGCTCCATCGCAAGTCAATCGACGCCCGTAAAAAGCGAGATGTCCATTTTATTTTGAGCTTTCGAGTTGAACTGACAAGCTCCCGACTCGAGCAGGAGGTGGTCGACCGCGTCGCCGAGCGCGACCGCTCGCGCATCCGCATGGTAGACGGCGAGGCGCCTTCATTCCCCAACCCTGTCCCGAATGCACCCAAGGAGCGTCCCGTCGTTGTCGGCGCCGGTTGCGCCGGTCTCTTCGCCGCCCTGACCCTTGCCGAAGCGGGCCTTAAACCCCTGCTCATCGAGCGCGGCGACCCCGCACTTCGCCGCTCGGAAGCGATTGATCTCTTTCTTAAGGAGCGTATCCTCGACCCCGAAAGCAATATCCAATTTGGCCTGGGCGGCGCAGGGACCTTCTCGGACGGCAAGCTCAACACGGGAACCAAGAATCCTGCCCATCGACTGATTCTTGAGACCTTCGTCGAAGCTGGCTCACCTCGCGACATCCTGTGGGACGCCAAGCCGCACATTGGCTCTGACATCCTCCCCACCGTCGTCACCAACATTTCTCAACGCATCGAGCAGCTCGGTGGAACCGTCCGCTATCGAACAAAGCTCGTCAATATTCGAACCGATGGATCTGGCGCCATCACCGGCGTCGATGTCCAACCGCCCCAAGAAACCACAAGCGAGACAATCGCCACAAAGCACCTCATTCTCGCCTGCGGCCATTCCGCCCGCGACGTATTCGAGCTTCTCAAAGAACATAATGTTGCCCTCGCGCAAAAGACCTTTGCCATGGGTGTGCGCATCGAGCATCCACAGCGCGACATCGACCGCGCCCAATATGGCCCTTCGGCGGGGCACCCGGCACTCGGAGCAGCCCCCTACAAGCTTGTCGCCCATCTCCCCAACGGCCGCAGCGTATTCTCGTTTTGTATGTGCCCCGGCGGACAGGTTGTCGCGGCTTCTTCCGAGCAGGGCCATCTGTGCGTCAACGGTGCCAGCCTCAATGCCCGCGGCGGGCGCAACGCGAATGCCGCCCTACTCGTCAACGTCACACCTGACGACCTTCCCGGCGATGATCCGCTCGCAGGCATTGAGCTCCAGCGCGCCTGCGAGCGAGCCGCCTATCGCCTGGGTGGCTCCAACTGGAACGCGCCGGCACAGCTCGTCGGAGATTTCCTTGAGGGACGCGCCAGCACGGCACCCGGAAAGGTAAAACCAACCTATCCACTTGGCGTGACCTGGACGGCGATCGACGATGCCCTCCCGCGGCATATCGTCGAATCGCTTCGTTTGGGAATCCCCCTGCTCGGTAAGAAACTGCGTGGCTATGACCGCCCCGATGCGGTCCTCACTGGCGTGGAGACGCGTTCGAGCTCCCCGGTCACCGTCACCCGCGATCGAACATGCCACGCCACGTCGACTCCGGGCCTTTACCCTTGCGGCGAGGGTGCCGGATATGCCGGCGGCATCATGAGTGCCGCCACCGACGGCGTCCGTTGCGCCGAGGCGCTGATAGCAGACCTCTAGTGCACGAACTCTCACGTCCGAACGACACAGGCCCCGAGCTCCACAGGGAACTCGGGGCCTGTTCGCTACTTCCTGAATCGTGCACCCTGGCGTTTTCTGCCCGAAGCAAAGGTAGAGCCCTTGCGAGCCTGCGAACGCAAACGCTCGATCGTTTCGTCCTCAGATGCGCCCTCAAGCATCGCCCGAATCTGAACGACGGCATCGCGCAGACGCGCCGCCTCCTCAAAGTCCATGGCGGCGGAAGCGTTACGCATGTCTTCCTCCATGGTCTCGACGATCCGCACGAGCTCGTCATGCGGTAGCCCTTCCAGCTGCTCGGCAAGCGTTTGCTCGGGTGCCACCGTCTCCGGCACGGCGCCCTCGCCGTTTTCGTCAGGTGTATAGAACGCACCGTGACCCAGCGAATCGCCTCTCGAGCGTCCCTTCGAGCCCACAGTCTTTTCGGCCTCGGCAATAAAGCTCGAAATGTCGTTAATGGCCTTGCGGACCGTCTTGGGCACAATGCCGTGCTCTTCGTTATATGCCATCTGAATCTCGCGACGACGCTGCGTCTCCTCGATGGCCTCTTTCATCGAATCGGTAACAACGTCTGCATACATGATGACCTCGCCGTCGGCATTACGGGCCGCACGGCCAATCGTCTGAATCAACGAACGGCGGTTGCGCAAGAAACCTTCCTTGTCAGCGTCGAGAATTGCCACCAGCGAGACCTCGGGAAGGTCTAGACCCTCGCGGAGCAGGTTGATGCCAACGAGGACATCGATCTTTCCCTCCCGCAGCGTTCGCAGGATCTCGACACGGTCCATCGTCGCCGTATCGGAGTGCATGTAATTGACCTTAATGCCGGCATCAAGCAGATGGTCGGTCAGGTCCTCGGCCATGCGCTTGGTGAGCGTGGTCACCAGCACGCGCTCCTTGCGGGCCACGCGCTCGCGAATCTCGTCCTCAAGATCGTCAATCTGGCCTCGGACCGGACGCACATCGATCTTGGGGTCGAGCAGGCCGGTCGGACGAATGATCTGCTCAACGTCGTTTTGACTCACGCGCAGCTCATAGTCGCCCGGCGTGGCCGAAACGTAGATGAACTGGGGAATCCTCGCCTCAAACTCATCGAAACGAAGCGGGCGGTTATCGAGTGCCGAAGGCAGACGAAAACCATGCTCCACCAGCGTCACCTTACGCGAGCGGTCGCCTTCGTGCATGCCGCGGATCTGCGGCACCGTTACATGGCTCTCGTCGATGATGCAGAG
>CAUEUQ010000011.1:0-34127 GCA_959021215.1 uncultured Collinsella sp.
GATTTTGCCTCTTGACAATGTCCTGCTCATATTAAAAGGAACGTCCCCAAGTGCCAACAACGGAAGCGCCGATGTTTTGGTAGCGCCAGCGAGCGGGCCGCATTTGAGACAAGGTGACGTGAAACGAAAGGGCGCTGACCTTCTGGTCGCGCCCTTGAAGTTGAACGTCAGATTGTCCAAATGCGGCCCGCGCAGCGTCGGCCGGTCCGCCGTTCGGTAGAACGGAGGAGCTAAATCAACTTGAAGCCCTTGCGCTTGCCTACGGAGAGGGTGTCGCCCAGCTTGAGGGCGCTCGGATCGATGTTGTAGCTCTTGGGAGCCACGGCCTTGCCGTTAATCTTGACACCGCCGCCGTCGATGTCGCGACGGGCCTGGCCGGCGCTGGCCGAAAGACCCATGTCCTTGAGCAAGCCGGCGAGGTAGATCTGGCCCTCGTCGTTAACAGTCAGATCAACGTGCTTCTCGGGGAAGTCGGCAAGCTGGCCCTCCTTGAACACACGGTCGAACTCGGCCTGGGCCTCGTCGCCGGCACCGGCGCCGTGGTAGGTGTCGCACAGGTCGCGGCCCAGAGCGCGCTTGAGCTCATAGGGGTCGGCAGAGCCGTCGGCCAGAGCAGCGTCGATCTTGTCGACCTCGGCCGGGGTGAGCGAGCTCGCCAGGCGGTAGTACTTGCCAATCATCTCGTCGGGGATGGACATGGTCTTGCCGAACATATCCTTGGGCGCGTCGGTCAGGCCGATGTAGTTACCGTAGGACTTGGACATCTTACGAACGCCATCGGTGCCCTCGAGCAGCGGCATGGTGAGCGCGATCTGGGGCTCCATGCCCATCTTCTCCATGAGCTCACGGCCGGCGAGCAGGTTGAAAAGCTGGTCGGTGCCGCCCATCTCCACGTCAGCCTTAATCATGACCGAATCGTATGCCTGCATCACGGGATACAGGAACTCGTGCAGGGCGATCGGCGTCTGGGACTGGTAGCGCTTGGTAAAGTCATCGCGCTCAAGAATGCGGGCGACGGTGAACTTGGAGCACACCTGCAGCAGACCGGCCAGATCCATCGACAAGATCCAGTCGCCGTTGTGCACGATGGTGGTCTTCTCGGGGTCCAGGATCTTCATGGCCTGGCTCACGTAGGTCTCGGCATTGGCCTCGATCTGCTCCTGAGAAAGCTGCGGGCGGGTGGAATTCTTGCCCGAGGGGTCGCCGATCAGTGCGGTACCGTTGCCGATGATGAGGGTGACGTTGTGGCCCAGGTCCTGGAACTGACGCATCTTGCGCAGCGGCACGGCGTGGCCCAGGTGCAGGTCGGGGCTGGTGGGATCGACGCCGAGCTTGATGTTGAGGGGCTCGCCCTTCTCAAGCTTCTTGCGAAGGTCGGCCTCGGGGACGATCTTCGCAGCGCCCGAGGTGATGATACGCATTTGCTCGTCAACAGACAGCATTGGGTATCCTCCTTTTGCTATAGCACCCTCGCCGAAAACGGCGGTGCTGGAAGTCCATAAACTCTCATATGATAACAAACTGACGCGACGCAGCACCTACGACAGGAAAATCCTCGTCCTGCCGCATGCGTCGATGGCAACTGGCAGACGTGTACCGTCACGCTCGACCAGATAGCGTACCTGCCGACGACGCAAGCAGTCGCGGCAACGGACCTGTCCCGTCGCATCGGTGGCGCAGACGCCCTCGGCGGTCAGCAGGCAGTGCTCGCACACCATAAGCTCGGGACGGTCGGCGTCGACCGGACCCAAGACGCCGGGTTCAGCAGCCAGTTCGGCAATACGCTCCGCATCATTGCCGAGCAACTCGGCCGGCAAGTACACCCGCCCCGCACCGAGTCCGCGCAGCCAGGTAAGCGTGGCCCGATTCGCGCAGAACACCGGCGCCGCCACGTCAAACGTCACGCCCAGCTCGCGAGCGATCACCACCTGTCCCAGGTTGCGGCAGACGACGCGCCCGGCACGCTGCATCAGTGAGCGGGTCCAGTCAGCGTCACTCGCGCGGCACACCTCGTCAAGCACCACAACAGCGTCGGACAAATCGAGTTCTCCGCGCGGGTCGGCATCCATCAGCTGCCAAGCAAAAACCATGCGAGCGGGAGCCGCGCACTCCACCAACTCCGTCGACGCACCGCCATCCACCGCAACGTCCTCAAAGGGCAGCACCTCAACGGCACGCGCAACGGGCGCAATCGCATCCGCCTCGGCCCGCATGCGCTCCAACACCGCCGCCGTCTGATCCAACACGCCGGCGCTGCGAATCAGGTATACCTCGCAGCCCGCGTCCACCTTACGCTTGCAATGCACGACGGCGCGCTTCCCCGCTGCGGCATCCACCGGGCAGGGCACCTGCGGCCAGCGCTTGGGCACATCGGGACGCGCGTCGACACCCGGATAGAACCGAATCTCGAGCGTGTCACCCGCCGCCACGGCGGCGTCGAGCTCAACGGTCACCTCTTCGTGGCCCACAGCGACCAAGCGCCCCACGCGCACGCCCTGGTTAATTGCGCGCTCAAAGCTCATCAGCTCGACACCCGAACGCCCTCGCAGGTACGCATCGGTAAACCCACGGTTAAACGACCTTCCCAGCTCGCGCTCAAGCTCTTCCACGGCACCGGGGTCCCACGCGCCGTCGCACAGCATATCGAGTGCCCGGCGCCACACCCGCACCACGTTGAATACGTAATCGGGGTTCTTCATGCGCCCCTCGATCTTGAGCGACGCCACGCCGGCATCTACAAGCTCGGGCAGATGCGCAATACCCAGATAGTCGCGCGGGCACAGCAGGCGATCTCCCTCGACGGCGACAACGCTCTGCCCCGCCTCGTCCACCAGGTCGTACGCCAGACGGCACGGCTGCGTGCAGTCGCCGCGCATCGCCGAGCGCCCACGCCGCAGGGCCGAGAACTCGCACGCCCCCGAATAGCCGATGCAAATCGCACCGTGGCAGAATACCTCGATGGGCACGCCCGTGGCACATAGCGCCGCAATCTCGTCGACCGTCAGCTCGCGCGCCGTCGTCACGCGCTCGACCCCCAGCTCATCGGCGGCAAGCCGCACGGCACCCTCGCTATGAACGCCCGCCTGCGTGGACAGGTGAATCTCGACCCCGGGAATCGCCGTGCGCAGCGCGCAGGCCAGCCCGGCATCGGCGACAATCAGAGCATCGGCGCCCAGCTCCAGTGCATGAGCTCCCAACGCCACCGCATCGGACAGCTCATCGTCAAACACGAACACGTTGAGCGTCACGTACACGCGCACGCCATGGGCATGCGCCACGGCGCAGCCGCGCGCAAACTCGTCATCCGTAAAGCCATGCGCGCTCACGCGGGCGTTAAAGCCGCCCAACCCCGCGTAGATGGCATCGGCACCCGCGGCGATGGCCGCAAGCATCTGGTCGAGCCCGCCCGCCGGCGCCAGCAGCTCGGGCAGCGCCGCACCGGCAGCATCCAATCCAGTCTCGTATTGTCCGCTCGGCCCCATCGCCCGAATCGCCATCGGCAAACTCCTTACCAAGGTATGCATTCACTCTGAAAAATGCCGTCTTCCAGCATACACGAGGCCTCGCGCGCCCCGTTTGGTTTATCGTGTAATAACTTATGTCCATCCTGCCTCGACGGCACATCCACCGTCCGGCACGACATACCTGGAGGTCAATATATGGGTCCTCGCCAACGACAGGGACGCAGCCGTTCAAAGACGCATGCTCTGCCCATAATCCTGCTCTCGTTTTTGGGCTTTTTGCTTATCGCGGGCGTGGCGTTTGGCATCGGCATGGTCGGCAACGTCAACCGCTGGCTGTCCGATCTGCCCGACTACACCGACGCCAACGCGTATCTGGTGAGCGAGCCCACCGAGATCGTCGACTGCAACGGCAACAAGATCGCGAGCTTCTACACGCAAAACCGCAAGTCCATCACCAAGGACGAGGTCTCCCCCTACGTGCTGCAGGGCACCGTTGACGTCGAGGACGAGCGCTTCTACGAGCACGGCGGTATCGACCTGTGGGGTATCGCGCGTGCTGCGGTGGCAACCCTCGGCGGCGGGCACGAAGGCGCCTCGACTATCACCCAGCAGCTGGTGCGCAACACCATCCTGCAGGAGGAGCAGTTCGACTCGACCATCGAGCGTAAGGTGCGCGAGGCCTACATCGCCATCAAGATGGAGGACATGTACTCCAAAGACGAGATCCTCATGATGTACCTCAACACCATCTATTACGGCCACGGCGCCTACGGCATCGAGGCCGCAGCCGAGACCTACCTGTCCAAGAGCGCCGCCGACCTCACCCTGAGCGAAGCCGCGCTGCTCATCGGCCTTCCCAACTCGCCTTCGCAGTACGACCCCACGGTCAATCCCGACCTGGCACTGTCTCGCCGCAACAAGGTCCTCGACAACATGCTGCGCCTGGGCCACATCACCCAGGAGGAGCACGATGCCGCACAGGCCGAGCCCATCACCCTCAACGTGACCGAGATTTCGGGCAGCGGCGTCGACGTATACTCGCAGCCCTACTTTGTCGCCTATGTTAAGCAGCTGCTGGAGCAGGAGTTCTCGACCGACGTGCTCTTTAAGGGCGGCCTGACCGTCAAGACCACCATCGACCCCACGATGCAGCAGGTGGCAGAGAATGCCGTCCGCGAGCAGCTCGACACGCTCTCACTCGACGGCCTGGACATGGGCATGGTCGTCGTCGACCCCAAGACCGGCTACATCAAGTGCATGGTGGGCGGCTACGACTACAACGCCGACGAGAACCACGTAAACCATGCCACGGCCAAGCGTCCCGTCGGCTCCACCTTCAAGGCCTTTACACTGGCAACTGCCATCCAAAACGGCATGAACCCCAACGTCACCCTCAACTGCAACTCGCCGCTCAAGGCCAAGGGCACCACGACCGAGGTCCAAAACTACGCCAACCATAGCTATGGCAACATCACGCTTAAGCAGGCGACGGCATACTCCTCCAACACCGGCTACATCCAGGTGGCGGAAGCCGTCGGCAACAGCAAGATCATCTCGCTCGTCAAAAAGCTCGGCATCGATCCCGCCAAGGACAACATCGAGGACGTTCCCGTCATGACGCTCGGCACCGGCTCGATCTCGCCGCTCGAGATGGCCGCCGCCTACGCGACGTTTGCCAACTGCGGCTACTATCGCCAGCCGATCGCCATCACCGAGATTGACTCTCGTACCGGTTCGGTGCTGTACCAGCACACCGACAATCCCTCACAGGTGCTTACCGAGGGCGAGGCCGCCGCGGTCACCGATGTTCTGTCCGGCGTCATGCAGGGCGGCGGTACGGGTGCTGCCGGTGCCCTGAGCGTCAACCAGCCCTATGCCGGCAAGACGGGCACCACCGACAACACCACCAACCTGTGGTTCTGCGGCTATACCCCGCAGCTGGCGTGCGCCCTGTGGACCGGCTATTCCGCAGGCGAGATCCCTATCCAAAAATACGGCACAGACCTGCTGGGCGACAGCACCAACCTGCCTGTCTTTAAGCGGTTTATGAACACCGTTCTGACCGGTACCGAGCGCGAGGAGTTTGCGACCGGAACGGCACCCACCTACAAGAACAACAGCGTCTGGAAGTTCTACGGCACCAACAACACCAAGAAGACGGAGAACGACGACAAGGACGAGAACGAGGACGAAGAGGAAACCACAACGACGACAACGACGACCACGACCACCGAGACCACCGAGACCACGGGCGGCGACACCACCGGCGGCACCGGTACGACCGGTGGCTCGACGGGCGGCTCCACTGGTGGTTCGACCGGCGGCGATGGCGGCACGCCTACGCCTACGCCCACTCCCGACCCCTCGCCCACGCCTGACGATACGGTCGGCTAGAAATCATCCGGCCATAAGCAACAAGGCCCCCGAGCAGCCTATTGAACTGCTCGGGGGCCTTTTAGTTTGAAGCGACCTGGTGGGCGGTCTTTATACCGGCGAACAAAAAAGGGGGTACCGACCAACGTCGATACCCCTTACAAGCCACGATGTCAGCGCGCACAGTGCCGAGCACACGGCCCGCACGCCTACTTGCGAGAATTGCTCAGCTTATTGATCAGCGCCTCGAGACGCTCGCCGTCCTCGGCCGTCTGGGCAATGACCAAAATCGTATCGTTGCCGGCAAGCGAGCCAAGCACATCGGGCAACTCTGCCGCATCAACGGCGGCGGCGATGCCGGAAGCCGTGCCAGGCTGAGCCTTGATCATAACCAGATTATCGGTACGCAAAACGCCCGTTACGAGCTCGGAAACCATACGCTGCAGGTGCAGGTCCTCTGCCAGAACATAGATACCCTCGGGGAGCTTACGCAGCCCCATATCGGCAATATCGCGAGAGACAGTCGCCTGCGTGCAATCAAAGCCCATAGCACGGAGCTCATCGACCAGCACGCGCTGCGTACGGACGTCCTTATTGCGCACAATATCTCTAATGGCATCCTGGCGCCCATTGCGTTTTTTAGCCATACAAACCCTCTCTCCAAAAGATGGCGGAGACAATCAATCAGTGATTGAATAGTTTAACGCTATTTGAAGGCTTTTGTGTATAAGAACGCATTTCGAAACAATTCTATGCAAATTTGTTTCGAAATGAGCCGTTTAGGCGGTTTTTGCACCCGTCCGGTTAAGAAAAGCTGCCAGATGCGTACACATCACGCAGCGCGTGGGCTTGGCGCTGGCGATCGGCCCAAACAACAGACCGAGTCCCCGATGGTTGTCCTTGAGCGCGGCGACCATCTGACGGGTTCGAGGCGCCTCGAGCATATCACGCATGCGGGCGGAACGCTCAATTGACGACACCCCATGCGGGCTCAGACACAAATTCTCGATGCAGGCGACCAGTCCGGCAAAGTAGAACTTTTGGCTTGCCAGCTTGAGCCGACCACCGCTATCTGCTTCCAAGAGTGAGTCAGCAAGCTCGTCGAGCGCTCGGGTGTCATCGGATACCTTGGCATACATGGTGGGATCAAAGGCATCTGTAAGCTTAGGTGCCGCCGCGTGGAAACAAGCATCGCCGCAGCCGGACACGCATCGTGCCTGCGAAAGCGCGCATGCCATAAACCCAACTGTGCGAAACACCTTGTCGCACAAAAGGCATGCCTCAAACAGCGAGCGGCTGTACATCACGCCAGAGGTCTGAACGACAAGGCCGCCTAAAATCAACTGGGGCAGCCCGGTCACCATCGAGGATTTGCTATCAATGGAAATATGAGCAGCATCCAAGACGCGCGAATGGCGCTCTCGATGTGCATCATAGCGGTCGAGCGACACCGTGGGGAACACCATGTCTGCCGCTGTATCGCACGCGATATCGACCATCTTGGAAAGGGACTGCGGAGCAAGCCACTCATCGGCGTTCATAGCGATGATTTGAGAGCCGCGCGAGGCAGCAAAACCGGCACGAAGACAAGCACCGCGCTTCGCGTCCTCGACGTCAATCAAATCAATATGGATGTCCCTGTCGGCAGCAACTTGAAGCGAATGGCGCACACCGGGCGCAGCATCGCGGCAGACAACGACAATCTGCAAATCGTAGAGGTCTTGGTTCTGGATACTCTCGAGCGCACGCATCGCATAGCTGGGCGAACCTTCTACCACAAGGATCACCGAAAGTCGCGGATGCGAGCCACGTCGAACCAAGTTATCCGTCCTCTCGACAGCAGTGAATCAAACTGTCGTTCATGGTACACCCCGGCAATAAAAGCAATGAGACACCGGTTGTATTGCACGCCAAGAACAGATGTTGCACACGCGCAGCCCACAGATGACAGGTGCCGACGCACGACGCGCCGAGCCCTCCCCTAGTCGAGCACGACAAGCTCGGCGGGATCGTAATCCACGCCCATAAACGTAAGGCCGCAGGCAGGAGCCGTGGGGCCCGCAGCGGTACGGTCGCAAGCATCGATGACCTCGCGCATCCACTCGGGTTCACGGCGATGCATGCCAATCTCGACAAGCGTGCCCACGATCGTGCGGACCATCGAATGCAGAAACGCATTGCCCTCGATGGTAAACGTCAGGATGTCCTCGCCAAACGCAACCTCATGGCCAAACTCGGCACGCATCACGCAGCGGTGCGTGGGCTTGCCCACGGCAGACGCCACCTTGCAAAAGCTCTTGAAGTCCTGCTCGCCCAGCAGCGCGGGACAGGCCGCAGACATCGCCTCAACATCCAATGGGTAGCGATGCCACCACACCGCACCGCGCGAAAGCACAGGGCGCGCGTCGCGATCGGCAATACGGTACGTATACGTACGGGAACGCGCATCAAAGCGTGCAGAAAAGCCTTTACGGGCCTTGTAGACCTCGTTTATGGCGATATCTTTGGGCAGGAGGGCATCCATGGCCCTCAGCCACCTACGGCGCGTCAAAGCCAACTCAGCGTCCGTTACGGACACGCTGATAAACTGTGCCACCGCATGCACGCCGGCATCGGTACGTCCCGCACACGTCAGGTCGATCGGACGGCGCAGGAGCGTCTCAATAGCTCGACGTAGCTCACCCGCAACCGTCGTCTGTCCCGGCTGCTCGGCAAATCCGCTATACGACGAGCCATCATAGGCCACGCGAAATACGAGCGTGGCGTCAAGCTCGGAAATCGAATTGAAATCAGACGGCGCAGTCATGGGCGCTCCCAACAAACAAGCAACGGTATCGCGACAAAAAAAGAGGGGTACGCGAACGTACCCCTCGAATATAGCCTATGCAGACGGATTGTCTACTCAGCGGTCTCCTCAGCAGGAGCCTCCTCGGCAGCCTCGACCTTCTTGGGAGCAGCGGCCTTCTTGGGGGCCGGAGCAGCCTTCTTAGCCTTAGGCGTGCAAGGCTCGGTGACGAGCTCCATGATAACGATGGGAGCGTTGTCGCCCTTGCGGTTACCGAGCTTCATGATGCGGGTGTAACCGCCGTTGCGGTCCTGCCACATGCCCTGGGCAGCCTTGTCGAAGATCTCGGCAACGAGCTGCTTATCGCCGAGCTTGGCGATAGCCAGACGACGAGAGTGCAGGTCGCCCTTCTTGGCCCAGGTGATGATCGGATCGACGACCGAACGCAGCGCCTTAGCGCGGGTCTCGGTGGTCTTGATGCGGTCGTTCTCGAAGAGGGCCTTAGCAAGGCTCTTCTTCATGGCCTTGGTGTGGCTCGCATCGGTGCCGAGCTTCAGGCCCTTCTTAACGTTATGACGCATGGTCTAGTTTCTCCTCAAATATGCGAAGCATTAAGCCTTCAGGCTCAGGCCCATGGACTCAAGCTTGTCCTTCACTTCCTCGATCGACTTAACACCGAAGTTACGGATGTTGAGCAGATCGTTCTCCGAGAACTCAACGAGCTGACGGACCGAGTGAATGCTGGCGCGCTTAAGGCAGTTGTAAGAACGGACGGAAAGGTCCAGATCCTCGATCTGCTTGTCCAGCTCAGCGTTGTCGTTGGTGACCTCGGGAGCGAAGATCGAAGCCTCCTCCTCGACCTCGGGGGTCTCGGCAAGGTTCATAAAGGCGGCCATATGCTGGTTAATGATATTGGCAGCCTGGACCACGGCGTCGCGCGGGGCGATGGAGCCGTTGGTCTCGATCTCGAGGACAAGGCGGTCGTAGTCGGTGTGCTGACCGACACGGCAAGCCTCAACGAGCTTGGCGCAACGGGAAACCGGCGAGTACAGCGAGTCGACGTGGATCACACCGATGGGATCGTTGTCGCGTTTGTTGGCCTCGCCAGAAACATAGCCGCGGCCATAGCCGATGCGCATGCTCATGGTGAGATGGCCACCCTCGGTGAGCGTAGCGATGTGCTGCTCGGGGTTGACCAGCTCAAACTCGGACGGAATAAAGAAGTCCGCACCGGTGACCTCGCAGGGGCCGTCAACCGAAATGGTGGCGGTCGCCTCGTCGGTCGTGCCGAGAGCCCTGAAGACAAGACCCTTGACATTCAGGACGATGTCGGTGACATCCTCGACCATGTTAGGGATGGTCATGAACTCGTGCTGCGCGCCATCGATCTGAATAGCCTCGACGGCGGCACCCTCGAGCGAGGACAGAAGAACGCGACGAAGGGAGTTACCCAGCGTATCGCCGTAGCCACGCTCGAGCGGCTCGACGGAGACACGAGCAGACGTCTCGTTGATCTCTTCGACCTGAACCTGAGGCCTAATGAATTCTGACATGTATTACCTCCAGCCTCAGCAGCCCGGATGGACTACTTAGAGTAGAGCTCGACGATGAGCTGCTCGTTGATATCACCGCTGATCTGCTCACGCGTCGGCAGAGCGAGCACGTTACCAGACAGCTTCTCGATATCGACCTCGAGCCAGCCAGGGACCTCAAAGCGCTCGGAGGAAATCAGAGCCTCCTTGATGGGGAGGAGGTCACGGAACTTCTCGCCGACAGCGACGACGTCGCCGGCCTTGACGCGGTAGGACGGGATGTCCACGCGCTTGCCGTTCACGGTGAAGTGACCGTGACGGACGGACTGACGAGCCTCTTTGCGGGTGCGGGCGAAGCCAAGACGGAAGACGACGTTGTCGAGGCGAGACTCAAGAATGATCATGAGGTTCTCACCGGTGACGCCGTTCATCTTACGGGCCTTGTTGAAGTAGCCGTGGAACTGCTTCTCCAGAACGCCATAGATGAACTTGACCTTCTGCTTCTCGCGCAGCTGCATGCCGTACTCAGATTCCTTGCGACGGCGCTTGGGCTGACGGATAGATTCCTTCTTGCTGCTGTAACCGAGCTCAGCGGGATCGATCCCGAGCTGACGGCAGCGCTTAAGAACAGGAGTCCTGTCGATTGCCATATTGATACGATCCTTTCAGTTACACGCGGCGACGCTTCTTGGGGCGGCAGCCGTTGTGCGGAATGGGGGTCTTGTCCTGGATGCTCGAGACCTCGAGGCCAGCAGCCTGGAGGGAGCGGATGGCGGTCTCACGACCGGAGCCGGGGCCCTTGACGAAGACGGAAACCTTCTTCATACCGTGCTCCATGGCCTGCTTGGCAGCAGCCTCGGCAGCCATCTGGGCAGCGAACGGCGTGGACTTACGGGAGCCCTTGAAGCCCACCTGGCCAGCCGACTTCCAGGAAATGACGTTGCCCTGGGGATCGGTGATCGAAACGATCGTGTTGTTGAACGTAGAACGAATGTGAGCCTGGCCCACGGAAATGTTCTTACGGTCCGCGCGCTTCAGACGGGCAGCGCGAACGTTCTTCTTAGCAGTAGCCATCTATCTAGCGCTCCTTATTTCTTCTTCTTAGCACCGATCTGACGCTTCGGGCCCTTGCGGGTACGAGCGTTAGTGTGGGTGCGCTGGCCGCGGACCGGGAGGCCCTTGCGGTGACGAAGGCCGCGGTTGCAGCCGATGTCCATAAGGCGCTTGACGTTCTGGTTGCGCTCACGGCGGAGGTCGCCCTCAACCATGATCTGGTTCTTGTCGATATAATCGCGGATGGCGTTAACCTCATCCTCGGTGAGATCCTTAACGCGCGTATCCACGTTAACGTTGCACTCGACGCAAATCTTCGTCGCAGTGGTGCGGCCGATGCCGTAAATGTAGGTCAGACCGATCTCAACGCGCTTCTCACGCGGGAGGTCGACACCATTAATACGGGCCAACGTAGTCTCCTCTCTTAACCCTGACGCTGCTTATGACGGGGGTTCTCGCAAATGACGAGGACCTTGCCATGGCGCCTAATGATTTTGCACTTATCGCACATCTTCTTGACCGAAGGACGTACCTTCATCGTTCTTCCTTTCGGTAGCGCTCAAACTACTTCCCTACTATCTACTCGCCCAGCCGCAGGCGTTTAAAACTATGGCTGGTCTTCACACACAATCCGACCGTAGGTTGAGCTAAGCCTGCAGTCGGAAATGGAGTGCGTGTATGCGTGCCGCTATTTGTAGCGATAGGTGATGCGGCCGCGGGTCAGGTCGTACGGGGAAAGCTCCACGACAACCCTGTCACCGGGGAGAATACGGATGTAATTCATTCGGATCTTGCCAGAAATGTTGCACAGAACCGAATGACCGTTCTCGAGCTCGACCTTAAACATGGCGTTGGGCAACGGTTCCTTTACCGTACCCTCGAGCTCAATTGCGTCTTCCTTCTTCACAAGCAATCATCTTTCTCTAGAAAACGACAGCGATTGAGTATTCTACAACACGTATGCACGCATCGTAATAACTTCGTAATGGCTCCACAACTAAGTGGAACCTGTTACATTTGAAATGTTAAGGCATGCATTTGACGAAAGCCCTACATTTCACCGCCCTGCAAAGAACACCAAGCACCTTGCGCATCCGTGGTGAGAATCACCGGACCGTCATTGGTGATGGCGACGGTGTTCTCGTAGTGCGCGGCGGGCAGATGGTCGTTGGTCGTAACAATCCAACCGTCGGAGCCCGTGCTCACATGGTTGGAACCCATCGTAACCATCGGCTCGATGGCAATGACCATGCCGGCCTGGAGGCGAACGCCCCTCCCCTTCTTTCCATAGTTAGGAACGTTGGGGTCCTCGTGCATCACGCGGCCAATGCCATGGCCTACATAATCACGAAGCACACCGTAACCGTGAGACTCGGCGAGGGACTGAACGGCATAACCGACGTCCCCGATATGGTTACCGGGAACAGCCTGCTCGATGGCAGCCTTAAGGCAATCGCGCGTGACCTCGCACAAAGCCTTGGCTTCGGGCGTGGGGGTGCCGACGAAAAACGTCCAAGCGTTATCGCCGACCCAACCGTCGACAACGGCTCCCGTATCGATGGAGATGATATCGCCATCGCGCAGGATCATGTCGGGGTTGGGAATACCGTGGACCACGGCATCGTTGATCGATGCGCAAATGGTCCCCGGGAACCCGCCGTAACCCTTAAAGGCCGGGGTGCCGCCATGCATGCGGATAATCTGCTCCGCGAGCTGATCGAGCTCAAAGGTGGAAACGCCGGGGCGCACCATGGCTCCAACGTGGCGGAGCGCCATCTTAGATAGCGCTCCTGCCTTCTTCATCTGGTCGATTTGCGTTGCAGACTTAATCTTGATCATAGACCGAGAGCCTCTTTGACATCCCCGTACACGGTCTCGCGAGCCTGGTCACCGTTGACCGACTTGAGCAGACCCTGGCCACGATAGTAGTCGACGAGCGGGCTCGTGGACTTCTCGTAGACGTCGAGACGGTTCTTGATGGTCTCGGGCTTGTCGTCGTCGCGCTGATACATCTCGCCGCCACACTTGGGGCAGGTAGCATCGGCAGCGGTGCCGGTGTAACCGCATGCGCGGCAGGTGCGACGCGAAGACAGACGATCGATAATGACCTCGGGGGCCACATCGACCAGAAGGGCGCAATCGATCTCGCGACCCATGGCGGAGAGCTCGGAATCGAGCGTCACAGCCTGGGCGGTGTTGCGCGGGAAGCCGTCGAGGATGAAGCCCTGCTGGGCGTCATCGGCGGCAAGGCGCTCCTTGACAAGGTCGATCACGAGCTGGTCGGGAACGAGCTCGCCAGCGTCCATGTACTTCTTAGCCTGAATACCAAGCTCGGTGCCACCCTTGACGGCAGCACGCAGCAGGTCGCCCGTGGAAATATGGGCGACGCCAAACTCGGCGACGAGCTCCTGTGCGACGGTGCCCTTACCGGCACCCGGAGCTCCGAGCAATACGAGGTTCATGAGCAATCCTCCTCTAGCCTATTTAAAGAATCCATCGTAATCATACATCTTGATCTGGCCTTCGAGCTTATCGACCGTGTCGAGCACGACGCCGACCATGATGAGGATGGACGTGCCGCCAAATGCCTGGATCAGATGGTTACCCGTGAAGGAGAAGATGATCGAAGGCACGATGGCGATGAGCGCCAAAAAGACAGCGCTGGGAAGCGTGATCTTGTTGAGCGCGTTCTTGATGTAGGCCGCGGTAGCCCTACCCGGACGGACGCCCGGAATAAAGCCGCCCTGCTTCTTAAGGTTATCGGCCGTGTCATCGGGGTTGAACACCATGGAGGTGTAGAAGTACGCGAAGAACACGATGAGGACAACGTTAAGCACCCAGTTGAGCCAACCGGTCGAAAGCGCGGAGGCAACTGCCTGGATCCAGCCGATGCCGGGGAAGAACACGGCAATCTGAGCCGGGAAGTACAGCAGCGCCGAAGCGAAGATGATCGGCACGACACCCGCGGTGTTGACCTTGATGGGCAGGTAGGTGGTCTGGCCACCCATCATGCGACGGCCCACGACGCGCTTAGCGTAGGAGACCGGGATGCGGCGCTGGCCGCGCTCAAGGAAAACAATCAGCGGGATAACCAGCAGGATGATGGCGCAGATGATCACCATGGTGATGATGCCACCGGCATTGCCCTCGGTGCTGGAGAAGATAGCCTGCGGCAGACCGGCCATGATGTTCGCAAAGATGATCAGCGACATGCCATTGCCGATACCGCGCTGGGTGATGAGCTCACCGATCCACATGATCAGCATGGCGCCCGCGGTGAGCGTGCCGATGATCATGAGGTCGAAGATGATCTCGGGAGCGCCGGCGCCATTAAAGCTGATGCCGAAGCTCTTAAAGAGGAAGAGGTAACCCACGGAGTTGAGGATTGCCAGAGCCAGGGTGAGGTAACGCGAATACTGCGTAATCTTTGTCTGACCGACCTCGCCCTCGCGGGCAAGCTCATGCAGGGAAGGCACGACGGCCTGGAGCATCTGGAGGATGATCGAGCTGGTGATGTAAGGCATGATGCCCAGCGAAAACACCGACACATAGCTCAACGCGCCGCCAGAGAAAAGATTCAGGAGGGCCATAGCACCTGCGGCGACCGAATTGTTATCGGTCGAGAAAAGGCCCAGCATCCCCTGGAAGGGAATGCCGGGCACAGGAACGTGCGCACCAATGCGGTACACGACGAGCATAGCTATGGTAAAAAGAATCTTTTCGCGCAATTCTTTGATGCGGAAAGCATTCTTAAGACCATTTAGCACGGCAGCTCGACCTTTCCGCCGGCGGCCTCGATCTTGGCCTGCGCAGAAGCGCTGACCTTGTCGACCTTGACCGTGAACTTCTTGGTGAGCTCACCATTGCCGAGCACCTTGACGGGCTCGAACTCGCTCTTGGTGATGCGAGCGGCCTTAAGAGCGGCACCGTCGATCACAGCGCCGTCCTCGAACTTACGCTCGAGACGCTCAACGTTAACAGCGGTGTACTCGATACGACGGGGGTTGCGGAAGCCCGGAAGCTTGGGCAGGCGCATAGCCAGCGGAGTCTGGCCACCCTCGAAGCCGGCACCCTTGGTGCCGCCAGAGCGGGAACCCTGGCCCTTCTGGCCGCGGCCAGAAGTGGTGCCGTGACCCGAAGAATTGCCACGGCCGACGCGCTTGCGGTTCTTGGTGGAACCGGGCGCGGGAGTAAGATCGTGAAGCTGCATTTGCTACTCCTCTACAATCTCGACAAGGTGCTTGACCTTGAAGATCATGCCGCGGACGGACTCGTTGTCAGCAATCTCGCGAACCTCGCGGATCCTGTGGAGACCGAGGGCACGGACAGTACGGACCTGGTCCTGCTTGCAACCGTTGGTGCTGCGGACCTGCTTGATCTTGATGGTGTCAGCCATGCTTAGTTCTCCTTACCGACGAACATCTCGGAGACCGTCAGGCCACGGCGAGCCGCGACGTCCTCAGGGCTGGAGAGCTCCTTGAGGCCCTCGACGGCAGCCTTGATGATGTTGAGGCCGTTGTCGGTACCGAGGGACTTGGACAGGACGTTCTTGATGCCAGCAAGCTCAAAGAGGGGACGCACAGCGCCGCCGGCGATAACGCCGGTACCCTCGACAGCGGGCTTGATGATGATGCGGCCGGCACCAAAGTGGCCGAGAACCTCGTGCGGGATGGTGCCCTGCTCGGTCACCGGCACGTGGAACATGTTCTTCTTGGCATCGAGAGATGCCTTGGAGATGGCCATGGGCACCTCAGCGGACTTGCCCATGCCAACGCCGACGTTGCCCTTGCCGTCGCCAACGACGACGAGAGCGACGAGGCTCATGCGACGACCACCCTTGACGGTCTTCGACACGCGGTTGATGTAAACGACGCGCTCCTCGAACTCGGAGGCCTCGCGCTGCTGCTTCTGATTACGAGCCATGTGCTACATACCTCCTAGAACTCGAGACCGGCGGCACGAGCACCGTCGGCGAGGGCCTTGACGCGGCCATGGTAGATACGGCCACCGCGATCGAAGGCGACCTTGGTGATGCCGGCCTCGATGGCGCGCTTGCCAACGAGCTGACCGACCTTCTCCGCAGCCTCCTTGTTCGAGGTGTGGGTGCCCTTGAACTCGGCCTCGAGGGTCGAGGCAGAGACGAGCGTCAGGCTGGAGCCCTTGCTGTCGTCGATGATCTGGGCATAGATGTTGGCGTTAGTACGGGTCACGCGAAGACGCGGACGCTCGGAGGTACCCGAGACCTTGCCGCGAACACGACGCTGACGACGCTTGAGGCCTTCCAGCTTCGCCTTATGCTTGTTCATACGTAAACTCCTAAAAAGGTTGATCTTGCCAGCACCTGACGGGGTGCTGGTCTTATGCGAGTGAGTCGGTTACGACTACTTGGCGGCCTTACCCAGCTTGCGGCGGATGTGCTCGCCAACGTAGTGGATACCCTTGCCCTTGTAAGGCTCGGGAGGACGATGGCCGCGGATCTCAGCGGCGATCTGACCGACCTGCTGCTTGTTAATACCCTTGACGTTCACGTGGGTGTTGTCGGGAACCTCGAAGGTGATGCCCTCGGGAGCCTCGACGATCACGGGGTGCGAGAAGCCCAGGGAGAACTCGAGGTTCTTGCCCTTCTGCTGCACGCGGTAACCGACGCCGGCGAGCTCGAGCTTCTTCTCGAAGCCCTCGGAAACGCCAACAACCATGTTGTGGATGAGGGCGCGGGTGAGGCCGTGGCGGGCACGGGTCTCACGCTCGTCGTCGGGACGGGAAACGGTGAGGACGTTGTCCTCGACGTTGATAGCGAGCTTCTCAAAGACATCGAGCTCGAGCTGGCCCTTGGGGCCCTTGACGACAACGTTGTTGCCGTTGACTGCCACTTCGACTCCGGCGGGAATCTGGACAGGCTTATTACCGATACGAGACACGGTGATCTCCTTTCCTTCTACCTACCGAGCGAATTACCAGACGTAAGCGATGATCTCGCCGCCGACGTTGTGCTTGCGAGCATCGCGGTCGGTCATGACGCCATGGCTGGTGGAAATAATGGCGGTACCAAGGCCACCGCGGACGCGGGGCATGTCGGCAACGCCGGTGTACTTACGCAGGCCCGGCTTGGAAATGCGGCGGATGCCGTTGATGACCTTAGCCTTCTTGGGACCATACTTAAGCGTGATGTGCAGAGTCTTCTGGGGAACGGTGTCCTCGACATCGTAGCCCTCGATGTAGCCCTCCTCGTGCAGAACACGAGCGATCTCGACGAGCTTCTTGCTGCTCGGCATGGAGACCGTGGCCTTGTTCACAGAGTTAGCGTTACGGATGCGCGTAAGCATATCTGCGATCGGGTCTGTAAGGTTCATACAGATTCTCCTTCGTTCTTGATGAACACGTGCTCTTGGTTCTTCGCCGCCCTTAACGGCAAAGCCTTTTTAGCGCGTTTTCCCTGTTCCAAACTGATGCTTGAAACGCTGGTAGTGACTTACCAGCTGGCCTTCTTAACGCCGGGAAGCTCGCCCTTGAGTGCAAGCTCGCGGAAGCAGACACGGCACAGGCCGAACTTGCGGTACACAGAGTGCGGACGGCCGCAGCGCTGGCAGCGCGTGTACTCACGAGTAGAGAACTTCTGCTTGCGATTGCACTTGACGATCATCGATGTCTTAGCCACTTATATCCTCCTCACATAGAGTATTGTTCGCCCCAAGCGCCGCCCCCTTGTGGGAACGGCGCTTATAGGGCAGGTGAACCTATTTCTTGAACGGGAAACCGAAGGCGTCCAGAAGGGCCTTGGCCTCCTCATCGGTGTTGGCGGTGGTCACGAAAGTGATGTCCATACCGCGCTGGTGATCGACGGAGTCGAAGTCGATCTCGGGGAAGATGAGCTGCTCGGTGACGCCCATGGAGAAGTTACCACGGCCGTCGAAGCTCTTGGCGGAGATGCCGCGGAAGTCGCGGATACGGGGGATCGCGACGGAGGTCAGACGATCGAAGAACTCCCACATACGGTCGCCACGCAGAGTAACCTTGCAGCCGATCGGCATACCAGCGCGCAGGCGGAAGGTAGCGATGGACTTGCGGGCACGGGTGATCATCGGCTGCTGGCCGGTGATGGCGCGCAGGTCGCGCACGGCACCGTCGATGGCCTTGGAATCGGTAGCGGCCTCGCCGACACCCATGTTCACGACGATCTTCTCAAACTTGGGGATCATCATGACGTTCTCGTACTGGAACTTGTCCTGAAGCTGCTGCTTGACCTCGTTGTTGTACTTGGTCTTCAGACGCGGCACATACTTCTCTTCTGCCATTGTTCACTCCTTCTTGGGGTTTTAAGCACGGGGCGTGGCCACGATGGGTTGTCCTCGTGCCTCCTGGCTGCATCCGCGCCGCTCATGGCATTTTGCGGTTTGGACTCGACGCAGCAGGAGCCGACAAAACAATCGGTACTATACGCGCATTGGGTGCGTATTTCCAGAAAAACCTCGTCTGCCTGCACAACTCCACAACTCCCCCGCACAAATGGGTCCCAAAAAGCAGTTGCGGTGAAATAGGGACTGTTGGGCGGCCTAACAGGCTTAAACAATCCGTATTTCACCGCAACTTAATTGGTGGGGATCCGATTAGCGCTTGCGGGGGACGAGTTTGGTGCGGCGCAGGTGGATCATCTCGGCGGCGATGGAGATGGCGATCTCCTTGGGGTCCTCGGCCTCGATGGCAACGCCGATCGGAAGGTGCAGCTCGTCGATCTGGTCCTGCGTAAAACCTTCCTGCTCCAGGCGGGCACGCACAAAGGCCGTCTTGCGGCGCGAACCCAGACAGCCCAGATAGGCAGGCTTGGCACGCATGGCCTGAATCACCACGTCGATATCGGACTTGTGACCCGCCGTGGCGACGACCACCAAGTCGCGCGGACCGATGGGACACAGCTCGCTCAGGTTCTTGTAATCGACCAGGCGACGATCGTAGACACTGGGCACCCATTCGGGCGTCAACGTGCCGGGGCGGTCATCGCAGGCCACGACGGCAAAGCCCGCCGCCGTGAGCACGCGCGCCGTCGCGGCGCCCACGTGTCCGCAGCCAAAGATGTAGGTCAGGCCCTCGGGGCAGAGCGTCTCGATGTGCGCCGCGGGAATCTCAGAGGCAGCGTTGGTGTAGGTGACGTTACTCCCCTCCTCCACCAGTGAAAGCCCGGGGCAGCCCGCAATGGTATGGCGCGATGCCTCGCCATGGTACTCGGCCACATCGCCCTCGAGCGCGCTCGCGATAAACGGCTCAAAGTCGATGACGAAGTCGCCGATGCGCCGATAGACCAAGACGTCGGCAATTTCCTGGAACAACGGTGCCTGGGTCGCATCCAGATGCAGATAGCACAGGCAAATGGCTCCGCCGCAGATCATGCCGGTATCGGAGTTCTCGCCGCCCATGGTGTAGCGGACCAGACGCGACTGTCCCGCGCTCAGGAGTTCGCGCGCCTCATCCAGCGCAAAGAGCTCAATCTTGCCGCCGCCGATAGTGCCCGCCTGGCTGCCGTCGGCAAAGACGGCCATCCAGGCGCCCACGCCGCGCGGCGACGACCCCGCCGTGCCGGCCACGACCACGAGCTCGCACGTCTCGCCAGCACGCAGGGCGGCAAGCGCCGCATTCACAACATCGAGCTTTTCCATTGCCGCCTTCTATCCTCTAAAGATATCGGTGAGCATAGCGAGTGCCTCGAGCACGCCGCCGCCGACCGACGTCGCCTTGTCCGAAATGTAGTTGATATAGCTGGCATCGCCGCGCGGATCGACATCGGCGCATTTAAAGCCCTCGGTCACCTGCACGCCGTTCGCCAAAAGCCCGCGCAGACAGCCATCGATCTGCGTGCGCATGGGCGTATCGCCCGCGTAGCCAATCACGTCTCCGGCGCGCACGATGTCGCCGATTGCGCGGTCGGACCGAAACACGCCGGCGGCGGGGCTGTGGATAACACGCTCTTTGCCATAGCCAGCGATAATGCCCGGCACGCCCGTGTTGGGCTGGGGTGAACCTTGGGTAATGACACGGCCCAGGAAATGCCCGCGCATGGTCTCGACCACGGCGTCGCAATCGACCGGCGCGGTAAAGCCCGGCCCCACGGCGATGACGGTAGGCGCCATGTCGCGCGTGGTGCCCAGGTTGCGCTTGGCCAGAATCGCGTCGACCACAGCCGCGGGTTTAAGCTCATCGAGCATCTTGGCCTGAGGGTCCACCACGACGGCAACATCCCCCGCTTGGGTAATCTCGAGCGCCTCTGCCGGCGTCTGCGCCAAGCGAGCGCGAATGCCCTCGACCTGGACCTCGCCCAGGCGAATAGCCTCGCAAAAACTGATTGTGCGGCGGATGCACGTGGGAACCGCGATATCGGCCATAACGACCGACACGCCGGCGCGCACCAAGCGAGCGGCGACACCCGTGGCGATATCGCCGGCGCCGCGAACATAAACGAGCATTCCCGGGGCACCTCCCTGTGCTACGGTTTGAGCAGAGCAAAAGCGGTTCGACCGCTACTCTGATGATTATTTATTATCACAGTATTATACGGCGGTGAACAGATGGAAACGGTTAGCGGCAATCTTCCCTCGGCGCTCAGGATCGAGCCGGGCATTACCGCGATTATCGGCAGCGGTGGCAAGTCGACCTTGCTGAAGGCGCTGGGTCTCGAGCTCATGCGCGCTGGCGGCAGGGTGCTCCTCTGCACCA
Source organism: uncultured Collinsella sp. (assembly GCA_959021215.1). Classification (GTDB taxonomy): domain Bacteria; phylum Actinomycetota; class Coriobacteriia; order Coriobacteriales; family Coriobacteriaceae; genus Collinsella. The sequence continues at coordinate 20,910 of CAUEUQ010000011.1, forward strand.
CCACGCGCATGTTCCCCGTCGCCGGCGTGCCATGGGACGGGTCGAGCCGTCGCCTGGACGCCGCGCCTTGGAAGCCAGGTACTCCACACGCCCCAGGCTGCACCTGCGAAGCCTGCGCGGGGCTTGTGCGGGGAAGCATCTGCCAAACTGGTGTCTTGGACCCCCAGACGGGCAAGCTCTCCTCCCCTGCCGAGCCGCTCGACCAGCTGGCGCAGCGCTTTAACTACGTCCTGGCCGAGGCGGACGGCAGCAAGCGGCTCCCGCTCAAGGCGCACGCCCCGTGGGAGCCGGTCGTTCCCGCCGGCACGGCCAATGTCATCTGGCTCGTCGGCGCCTCGGGGCTCGGCAAGCCCATCAACGAAACCGTCCACCGCCCCGAGCTCTTTTGCGAGCGTTGCGGCTGCGAGCTCACCGACATCGCCACGCCCGAGCGCGTCGCCCAGGTGCTCAATGCCGAGATGCAGGCGCTGAAACTCAGCACCGCACGCGTCATGCTCAACCAAGTCGACACGCTCAGCGACCCCACGATGGCCGACTGCTTCGAAGCAGCTCTCGACCGCCCCATCGTCGCCACCAGCCTCAAGTAGCCGGCCCCATCTCGTCAGTTGCGGTGAAATACGGACTGTTTGGCCGCCTGACGGCCGCAAACAGTCCGTATTTCACCGCAACTGCGGAGGGGAATCCGGCGGCCTTCCTGCTTGCGTCGTCCCTGTTAACGGGGCACGTAGCGGCCGGGTTGGGCTCCGGTGGGCTCGCCGTCGCGTGCCACCAGCACGCCGTTCACAAACACGACCTTGGCGCGGCCATGTGCCCCAAAACCCTCGAGCGGCGTGTAGTCCACAGCTTGATGCTGTGTCGCGGCACTGATTGTCCAGCGCGCTTTGGGATCCCACACGCACACATCGGCATCGGCGCCCTCGGCAAGACAGCCCTTGCGCGGGTACATGCCAAACACGCGCGCCGGGTTCTCGCTCATCAAGCGGCATAGATCCTCGGGGCCCAGCTGTCCCTCAAAGCTCGTGGCGATCGCGACGGGACGATGCTCCACGCCGGGCCCGCCGTTGGGAATCGCGCGGAAGTCGTCGCGCCCGCGGTCCTTTTGCCCGTGCAGGTTAAAGCTGCAGTGGTCGGTCGCAATCGTATCGATCTCGCCGGCCACAAGCGCCTCGCGCAGCGCGGCACGGTCGCCGGCATGGCGCAGCGGCGGGCTCATCACGTACTTGGCGCCCGCAAAGCCGTCCTCGCCCTGCTCCAGATAGCAGGTGTCGTCGAGCATCAGATACTGAGGGCAGGTCTCGACATAGATATTCTTCTGCCCGCGCGCCTTGGCCGCACGAATGGCCTCGAGCCCCAACTTGGTCGAAAGGTGCACCACGTTGACTGGGGCGTCGCCGGCCAGGTGCGCCAGATACAGCAGGCGGCTCACGGCTTCGGCCTCACACACGTCCGGGCGGCTGAGCGCATGCCCCTCGGGCCCATGAACCCCCTGCTCGTACACGTGCTTCTGCAGTTCATTCACCAACGTGCCGTTCTCGCAATGCACGCACAGGATACCGCCCACGCGCTTGAGCTCCTCCAACACCTCGAGCGTCTCGGCATCGTCCAAGCGCAGGTGGTCATAGGCAAAGTAGGTCTTAAACGACGACACGCCCGCCTCGCGCATGGCCGAAAGATCGGCGCGGTTGCGCTCATTCCACTCGGCGAGTGCCATATGAAAGGCGTAGTTTGCCGTGCAGGTGCCGTCGGCGCGGCGATGCCACTCGGCCAAGGCATCGGGCATGGTCACGCCGCGATCGGCCGTCGCGTAGTCCACAATGGTCGTCGTACCGCCGCAGGCAGCCGCGCGCGTGCCGGTCTCAAAGCTATCGGCTGTCCAATCCATGCCGGTCCAGCACTGCATGTGCGTGTGGCCGTCGATAAAGCCGGGGAACACCCAGCAGCCCGCGGCATCCTCGACGGTATCGCCCTCGGCCGGCTCAATCGCTGCGGCGATCCGCACGATCTTATCGCCCTCCATGGCAAGATCGGCGCGGCGAAGCCCCTGTGGCGTCACGAGCGCGCCGTTTTTGATGATGATCATGTTGCTCCTTATTGATTAATACAGTTGGCCACGCGATCAAAATACGAGCAGGCGGCAATATGCTCCGTTATGCGTCGCTGTCCCTTGACGGTATCGACGTCCCACAGCTCGTAGGCACGCGCCTCGACCAGCACCACGTCGGTGCGACCTTTGAGAATCGAGCCCCCGCCGTCCTTGCCCTCAAGACGTATGAGCGCATCGAACAATTCCGCCGGAAAGAGCACCGGACTCGAAGGCTCACCGTTGCACGCAAGACGCACCGGATGCTTGCGGCCACGCTCGTCAAATGTACGAACCATAGCCTCAAAAGAATCCGAACTCACGAGCGGCTGGTCGCCCGGCAAATAGAGGCAACCTTTCCAGTTGCGTTCGACTCCCCACGAAAGGCCCGCACGGACGCTTTCGCTGCGCAGCTCGCCATCGTGCAGCACACACGGGCAATGCTTGTCCTCGCAAATCTGGGCGACCTCGGGCCAACGCGTCGAAACCACGACGTCAAAGCCCCGGGGAACCGAATCGATAGTCCAGGCAATCAGCGGCTTGCCATAGATATCGGCAAGCATCTTGTTGGAGCCAAACCGCTTGCCCTCGCCCGAGGCCATAATGACGCATCCAAGTTTCATGGTGATACCTCCCCTGAAACCATCGTACCCATAACTCGCGCCGCGGGCATCCACATCGAAAGCGCTTATCCCGCACGCCCGCGATGCAAAAAAGGGGCACCCCGCCGGTTGGCAGAGCGCCCCCTTTACATGGCTTACCTCAACCCGGCTTTAGGCCTGGAACCAACGGGCGGTATTGCGCTCGTCGAGGGCCTTGAGGGTAGCGGCGGGATCGGCAACCTTCTGCAGGAACATCATGGCTGCGATGGCGTACGGCTTGTAGCTGGCCTCCTTGTACATGCCCACACGGTGCATGTCGAAGACGTCGGCGTTAACCTCGCCGTGCTCGCAGGAGACACCGGAGATGTCGGCGGGCAGCGGGTGCATAAAGATGGTGTCCTGGCCGTTGGCAGTCTTCTCCATGAGCTCGGTCGTGGAGCACCAGTCCTGATGGGTGGCGTTCTGGGCGAGCAGCTCCTTCTCGAGCGCTGCGATGCCGGCGTCGTCGCCCTCGGCGTACAGGTTGGTGCGCTTCTCCATGGCGGCAAACGGAGCCCAGCTCTTGGGGATCACGATGTCGGCGCCCTCGAAGGCCTCGGCCATGGTGTTGACCTGCTTAAAGGTGGTGCCGGACTCGGCGGCATAGCCCTTGGCGCGCTCGACGACCTCGGGCATGAGGTCGTAGCCCTCGGGGTGAGCCAGGGTGACGTCCATGCCAAAGCGGGGCAGCAGGCTGATCAGCGACTGCGGGCAGGACAGCGGCTTGCCGTAAGAGGGCGAATAGGCCCAGGTGACGGCAACCTTCTTGCCCTTGAGGTTCTCAAGGCCGCCAAACTCGTTGATGAGGTAGAGCATGTCGGCAGAGGACTGCGTGGGGTGATCGGAGTCGGACTGCAGGGAGATGAGCGTGGGGCGGTGATCCAGAACGCCGTCCTCGTAGGCCTGCTGCACGGACTCGGAGACCTCGGCCATGTAGGCGTCGCCCTTGCCGATGTACATGTCATCGCGGATGCCGATGACGTCGGCCATGAAGGAGATCATGGTAGCGGTCTCGCGGACGGTCTCGCCGTGAGCGATCTGGGACTTCTTCTCATCCAGGTCCTGCAGCTCAAGGCCGAGCAGGTTGGCGGCCTTAGAGAAGGAGAAGCGCGTACGGGTGGAGTTGTCGCGGAACAGCGAGACGGCCAGGCCCGAGTCGAAGATCTTGGACGAAACGTTGTTCTCACGCAGCTCGCGCAGGGCGTCGGCGACGATGTAGAGAGCCTTGAGCTCATCGGTGGTCTTGTCCCAGGTGTGCAGGAAGTCGCTGCCGTACATACCCTTAAAATCGAGGCCGTTCAGCTGCTCGACGAGCTCGGTAAACTTGGCGTCCATGTAAATGTCCTTTCTAAAGGTGAAACGATCGCAATGAGTAGATGTGCTCCGGCATGCGCGTGTGGCTAGAACATGCAGAGCGTTATGACGAGGACCCGCTACCGTTGAGGAAGCATGGGAGATAACGACCGCGGGCCCCAAGTCAATAGGAGGCGCCGGGGGCATAAACTGTCCCCGGCTCAACAAGATCGAGGAATGGGACTAGTCGATCTTGTTGTTGGTCAGACCGGCGCGGAACACGGTGGCGTCGCCATCGGCCTGGCTCGGATCGTAGAGGTTCAGGGCAGCCACATACATGGCGGCAGCGGTGACCAAGTCGTCCTTGTAGGTGACCTCGTTGGGAGCATGAGCCTGAGACTCGGCACCCGGGCCAAAGCCCACGCAGGGGATGCCGTAGCGGCCCTGGATGGAAACGCAGTTCGTGGAGAAGGTCCACTTGTCGCACAGCGGGCGACCGGTGCGCTTGTCCATGCTGGGCTCGCAGCCGATGCGCTCGTCACCGAACATGGCCTTGTGGGCGTCGACGAGGGCCTTGACGTGCGGAGCGGTCTCCTTGTTGATCCACGTGGGGAAGTAAGCCTCGGTCTCGTAGACCTCGCCGGTCCAGGACGGACGGTCGTACATGTACATGGAGACCTTCACGTCGTCGCCGTACTTCTTGGCGGCCGGCAGGTTGCGGATCTCGTCCAGGCAGGACTCCCAGGTCTCACCGGCGGTCATACGACGGTCGATGGAGATGGCGCAGGAGTCAGCGACAGCGCAACGGCTGGGGCTGGTGTAGAAGATCTGGCTGACGGTGCAGGTGCCGCGGCCCAGGAAGCGGGCATCCTCGAAGTGCTCGGGGTTGTACTTGGGGTCGAGCATCTTGACGAGACCCTTGATGTCGGTCGACTCATCACAGCCGTTGTTGTTGAGGGCGCGGACGTCGGCGATGATGTCGGCCATCTTGTAGATGGCGTTGTCGCCGCGGTCGGGAGCGGAGCCGTGGCAGGAGGTACCGTGAACGTCGACGCGGATCTCCATGCGGCCGCGGTGACCGCGGTAGATGCCGCCGTCGGTGGGCTCGGTGGAAATGACGAACTCGGGCTTAATGCCGTCCTTGTTGTAGATGTACTGCCAGCACATGCCGTCGCAGTCCTCTTCCTGGACGGTGCCGACGACCATGATCTTATAGCCCTCGGGGATGAGGCCCATGTCCTTCATCATCTTGGCAGCGTAGGTAGCGGAAGCCATGCCGCCCTCCTGGTCAGAGCCGCCGCGGCCGTAGATGATCTCGTCGGTCTCATAGCCCTCATAGGGATCGGCGTCCCAGTTCTCGATGTTGCCGATGCCGACGGTGTCGATGTGGGAGTCGATGGCGATGATCTTGTCGCCCTCGCCCATAAAGCCCATGACATTGCCCAAGCCGTCGACCTTGACCTCGTCATAGCCAAGGCTCTCCATCTCGGCCTTGATGCAAGCGACAACCTCACCCTCCTCGCAGGACTCAGAGGGGTGCGAGATCATAGCGCGCAGGAAGCGAGTCATATCAGCACGATGGGACTCAGCAGCAGCCTTGATAGCGTCGAAATCGAGTTCTTTAGCCATTGTTCATAACCTTTCAAACGAAGGAATCTACCTGTGAGGTGGCGGAGCGATACCTATTTACTCCGCCCCAACGATTAGCAAGTGGGATATTCGCCTTCCCAAACAATGCGGCGATACTGGTCGGGATCGGTGTCGCCCTCGGTGGAGAAGCAGAGCACGGAGCTCGTCTTGTCCAGGCCGATGAGTTCCTTGAGCTCGGCGTACTCGGGATCGAGCATGAGGGTCTCGACCAGGCCGGTGGTCACAGCGCCGGACTCGCCGGAGATGACGCGCGGGTCGCCCTTCTCGGGAGCGCCCAGGGTGCGCATGCCGCGAGCGGTGACCCAGTCGGGGCAGGACACGAAGGCGGTGACGTGGTTGCGCAGGATATCCCAGCCCAGAATGTTGGGCTCGCCGCAGCACAGACCGGCCATGATGGAGGGCATGTCGCCGTCCACGATGCGCGGATCGCCGTCGCCGGCGGCAGCGCCCTTGTACAGACAGGCGGCAGGCGCGCACTCAGCCACGACGAAGGTGGGCGGGTTATCGGGATACAGGTTGGTGAAGTAGCCCACCACGGCGCCGGCGAGCGAACCCACGCCAGCCTGGACAAACACGTGCGTCGGGCGGTTGATGGCCATCTCGCGCAGCTGCTCGGCAGCCTCGGAAGCCATGGTGCCGTAACCCTCCATGATCCAGGACGGGATCTTCTCGTAGCCCTCCCAGGCGGTGTCCTGAACGATGACGCCGCGCTCGCAGGCGTCGGCCTCGGCAGCGGCCATGCGCACGCACTCGTCGTAGTTGACCTCTTCGATGGTCACCGTTGCGCCCTCGGCGGCGATGTTATCGAAGCGGGGCTTAGTGGAACCCTTGGGCATGTGAACGACGGCCTTCTGGCCCAGCTTGTTGGCAGCCCATGCCACGCCGCGGCCATGGTTGCCGTCGGTGGCGGTAAAGAAGGTGGCCTGGCCAAAGTCCTTGGCAAGTTGATCGGAGGTCAGGTAATCGAAGGTGCACTCGGCAACGTCCTTGCCGGTCTCGTCGGCAATGTAGTTGGCCATGGCAAACGAACCGCCCAGAACCTTAAAGGCGTTGAGGCCAAAGCGATAGCTCTCGTCCTTAACGCACAGGTTGGACAGGCCCAGGCGCGCAGCCTGGCCGTCCAGGCGGGCAAGCGGAGTGACGGTATATTGGGGGAACGACTGGTGGAAGGCGCGGGCCTTCTTCACGTGGTCGAGGCTCATGATTCCCAAGTGCTTGTCATCGCTCTTGGGCATCGTGTTGCTCGCCCACTGGATCTTATCGGCCATACGGTGAACTCCTTAAGTCCTCTCTTGCCGGCCCCCGCATACGCGTTTCAGCCCATTCCCATTCATGCGACTGAACTTTTATGTGGATGCCAAACAAAAAGTTTGTTAGTAATGTTCTATCACACTTTTTGATTGGTATACCTAACGAATTGTTTGTTGCCGCAATCGGTACTTTTTCGCCGCCGAACGGTCATGAATTGCCTTGTTGATGGATTTGTTTGCGGTCATGTGTGGTTTATGGCACAGTGAGCCCAAACTAATTTTTAGGAAGGCACCTATGACCCCCGCACAGATTGAGTTTTATAAGCGCCTTGCACACGGCCTGGCGCTCCAATTTGGCCCCAACTGCGAAATCGTCGTCCACGATCTGGAGACCGATGACGTGGACCACTCCATCGTAGTGATTGAAAACGGCCACGTCAGCGGGCGCAAACTGGGTGACGGCCCCAGCCATATCGTGTTTGAGTCCATGCACGAGGGCGCCACCGATGTACACGACCGCGAGCCGTACCTCACTAAAACCACCGACGGTAAGCTGCTCAAATCGTCGACGATCTTTATCCGCAACGACGAGGGCAAGCCCGTCGGCATTTTGGGCATCAACTTTGACATTACGCTTATGAAGGCTTTTGAGCGTTCGCTCGACGCCTTTACCGGCACCGGCGGCACGGGCTATACCGAGCCCGAGCCCATTACCAAGAACATCGGCGACCTGCTCGAGGACCTGCTGCACGAGTGCGAGCAGTTTGTGGGCAAGCCCGCGGCACTCATGACCAAAGACGAGCGCATTCGTGCCATTGGCTACCTCGACCGTCGCGGCGCCTTCCTCATTTCCAAGTCGAGCGAGCGCGCCTGCGAGTTCTTTGGCATCTCCAAGTACAGCTTCTATAGCTACCTCAATGAGGCCAAGGCTGCTGCCGGCGACAAGTAGGCACTCGCCTGGATTGCCCCTCCCCTTTTGGGCGCGAGTTCTGGAAAGCACGAATCCAAGACCGAGCCGCTTGGGAAGTTCCATATAATCGATGTCATTAGTATTTCGAAAGGATGGAACAGAATGGCGTTGAGCAAGGCATCATGCACCGGTCGCGGATTGATTCCGGCAATTGGTGGACATGTGCACCGCATGTTCGATGAGAGTGAAGACGACCTGTTTTCGCTGAGCCTTGACGACGTGATGGATGATCGCCCGTGGACCGCCGACGAACTCATGGGCGGCGGGGCTCGCCCGTCAAGTCCCAATCCCGCACTTGCGCCTAAGCCCGCATCTGCACCGACTCCTGCGCAGTCGCCTGTTTCGACGCCCGCGCCTACGCCCGCACCCACTTCGGCGCCCACGACCGCTCCCCGCCCCGCAAGCGACCCGTCCGAGACGGCGGCATTTCTCGCTGCAGCGACGCAGGGCAAATCGGCCGACAGCACTGTTATGTACAGCGCCCAGCAGTTGCCTGTTCCTGCGGCACGCAAGCCTCCGGTCGCAAGGCTCGATGAGCCCGTTGCCCATCAGGTTGCCTACGATTCCTGGGCTGCAACCGATCTGGATGAGACCTCTACCGGCATGCCGGCGCTCGATGTTCCAGTTAACCCGCTTTTTGCCGCCAACACGAGCGCCGCGGACTATGAGGGCGGTGCGGCATATTCCGATTATTCCGATGGCTATGCTGGCAACGGTCGCATCGAGACCGAGGATTATGGCACCGCATCGAGCGATTATCTCAACGATCCGTACGCTGCCACGCCTGCACCGGAATATGACCCGGAGGCCGCATCCGCACCGGCGTATACCAAAAGCACGGGCGAAGAGCGCTTCGCCGATTATTACGCCGAGGAAAAGGCGCTGCGTTTCTCGGAATTTCCGCAGGCAGTCAAGGTTGCCTTTATCGCCATTATCATCGCCCTGCTCGGCGTCATTGCGTTTGAGGGATTCCAGCTGTTCCGCGGCCCCACCCAAGCGGAGTCGGAAACCCAGCAAAAAGAGGACGATAACCAGTACCTGGACATCAACACCCTCAAGGGCGACCCCAACGACGGAGACGATGAGTAGCGAGGGTTAAGGGAGGGCCGGAAGAGCCGGCGGCACATTACGGCTCCAAAAGCCCTGTCATAAAGATGGGTAGATACAGCACGTCACCATCGCGGTGAAGATTACATTCCGCAAGTACCAGGGCGCGATCGATTCCGTAGCCCTTCGTTGCCAGTGCGTTATCGAGCGCCGCGTGGGACTTAAAGCTCTTGCCCGATTTGACCTCGATAGCAAGCACTTCCCCATCGAGCGTCTCCTCAACAAAATCGAGCTCGCCGACCTTTTTAGACGTAAAGTAGCGCAATCTGAATCCGTGGGCCTTGAGCTCTTGCGCGACAAAGCCCTCGAATGCCGCCCCCATATTCATGCCAAAGGGGCCTTCTGCCTCTCCATCAAAAACTCCTTGGGCAACCTTCTTGGAATATGAGGACATGAGCATTCCGGTGTCCAAGTAAAACAGCTTAAACAGATTTCGCTGCTCCCCCATTAAAAGAGGCGCTACCGGAGCTGTCACGTTATACACGGGAAGCGCAACACCCGCCTCCGAAAGCCAAAGAAAATGGTCTGTCACCTGCGAAAAACGCTTAACACCGCTAATCGACGACAGCTTGAATCGCTTGTTTTTTGAACCGGCCTCGCTGGGAATCAAATCATAGATATCGCGAATAACCAAGCGTAGCTCGGGCGGAGCGTACTTTGCGATGTCATCGCGATACAGGGCGTGAAGATCGCGGTGGATGTTTCGAACCTCGTCGACATTGCGCGTCGCCAAGAAGGAATTGACCGCGTCGGGCATGCCTCCCACCACCACATACTGATGGAACAGATCGAGCAAGCGGTCATACAGGTAGCCGGGGAGCTCCTCCTCATCCTTTAGACAGCCCCTGAGCATGTCAAACACGCTGGCACCAACGCCATTTGCCCAGCAAAACTCTTCAAAGTCGAGCGGGTACATCTGGACCTGCTCGACATACCCCACCGGCAGGGAATCGATGCCCTCGAGCTCAACGCCAAGGAGTGATCCGGTAAGGATGTATCGAAAGTCGCCGCGCTGGACCAGGTATTTGATAAACGTCACCACGTTGGGGCATCGCTGCACCTCGTCGATAACCACGACGGTCTTGTTCGCAACCATCGGCTGCGTCGCAGCGATAGACATGCGCATAAGCAGGTCATCCGCACTTTTCGCCGCCAAAAACGAATCACGCACGGACGCGTCGGCGATAAGGTCGAACGTCACGACATTTTCGAACGATTCGTTTGCAAAGACGTTGACCAGATATGACTTTCCTACCTGTCGGGCGCCCTTGACCAAAAGAGCCTTGTTAGGCGACGAGGCAAGCCAAGATTCAAACTGTGCTTTCGCTTTTCTCTGCAGCATAAGTGCATCCCTTATTACGTGCTGTTTTAGCACTATGATACACTTTTCCGCGGTTGTTAGGTGCTCATTTCGACACTTTTTCGAAGTTCTAAAGTGTGCATTACGACACTTTTCCGTACTTTTACACGGGATATTTCGACACTTTTTCGAATTTAAGCCTAACAGCAGCCGGCGAAATCAAGCGCCGCTTGCACGTCATTTCGCAGGCGGCGCTTGATTTCTGTCCGTACACGTTGATAGACTTTCTCTTGCCCGCAAGGAGCGGGCGCGTTTTATCCAGAGTCGGGGTAGAGAGTTGGCTCCACGATCCCGACGCCAACCGGCCAAGAGGCACGGTGGCCCTGCCAACATCGATGAAAGGAGTCCGTATGGACAATTTCTCCGTGCGCAGTGAGCGCAACTTCCACAACCTGGCAACCAAGCCAAAACGAATGCATCTTCTGGACGAGCCGAGCGGCTATGCCTCGGCCATGGTCAAGAGCAGCCTCTCCCACCAGATGCGCTTTACGGTGCAGGTGCTCGAGGAAGAGCTCTGTGCTGCTGGCGGCCCGCACGTACTACAGATTAAGCTGCCCAGAAACGACTCGCGTGAGCCGTCCAGCTGGAAACTCTTCGCCGACGGCGTGTGCGTTGCGGACGGATCCGGCACCTTTGTTATGGATGCTATCGACCAGGGCATGATACAAGCCTGTAAGACATGGGGAGATCACGACGTATTTGCCGACATCGCAGAGGCAATCGTTCTAAGCAAAGCTGCATTTGATATCAAGGAGCGCGCTTGTCAGACGCTTTCATAAATCGCATGGACAGTTGGTCGGTTCCACGCCCAGCACCTGATCGAGGGCATGGTCGCCGCCGGGGTAGACCAGATGCTGGAAGATCTTCTCAGCGCTCCCGCGTAGATTAATCGAGCGCTCTATCGACAAAGATGCATCTACCATAACGGCATGGGGCGTGCTCGCCTTGTACCGACCCCAACCAATCCCGTCGGCGCGACTGCAGTCTCAAACAACCACCGGCACCATCCATCCGCACACGAGAGGCGATGGGCACAGGCGAACCCCTCAACCTCGCTATTCGTAAACTTCATCAGTGTTTCCACATCCCCATCAAAAGAATCCGAAAGACATCCCCCGCTAAGAAAACGCTTCTGAACATCTCGCTTTGCAGGCAAAGCCGCACCGGAGTGATGCAGAGGCCTGCGCAGGGTTTCACGGGTCCCCTTGACGCTGCCTAGCGGAAGTGCCACCCGGCATCCCTTCCATAACGCACGGGTAAACAAAGGGAAATAGCGCCACCCACCGCGCAAGGAAGGACGCCACCATGGATCTCACGAAAACGGCTAGAGAAATTACCCGCCTCATGCTCCCCTACCTGACCACGCAGCAGAACCGCCAGCTCAAAAAGGTTTTATCGCACTGCCTTTTCGATGAAAACCAGTTAGCTGAGAACAGCGGCGACAGTGACAACAAATCATTCCTCGATCTTTTTCTGTCCGCGAAACGCCTCGAAGGTTGCTCGGATAGGACTGTCGCCTACTACGAAGCAACCATTAATAAACTGCTTGAATCGTTCGACACGCCAGTTTGCGACCTGGGAACCGAAGAGATTAGGTCCTATCTTTCCGACTATCAGCAAAAAGCCGGCGTCAGTCGCGTCACCGTCGACAATGTCCGAAGAATCATCTCAAGCTTCTATTCATGGCTCGAAGACGAGGACCATATCATTAAGAGCCCGGTTAGACGCATTAAAAGAGTCAAGGCTCCGCAACCCATAAAGGAAACGTATAGCGATGAAGTCGTTGAGATTCTCTGCGATAACTGCGGGTCGCCCCGAAACCTTGCCCTGATCGACCTGTTGCGCTCCACGGGCATGCGTGTGGGCGAACTTGTCTCGTTGGACAGGAGTTCCATCGACACCATCAATCGTGAGTGCATCGTACACGGCAAGGGAAATAAGGACCGCATCGTCTATTTTGACGCAAAGACTAAAGTCCATATTGAGAATTACCTGTCAACCCGAATGGACAGCTCTGAAGCACTCTTCGTGTCGAGCAAGGCGCCACACGAGAGGCTACAAATTGGCGGCGTCGAGGCGCTGCTTAGAAAACTGGGGCGCGAGCTTGATTTAGGAAGGGTCCACCCTCATAAATTCAGAAGAACGCTTGCTACAAAGGCTATCGACAAAGGCATGCCCATCGAACAAGTCCAGGTGCTCCTTGGCCATAAGAAAATAGACACCACATTAAGGTACGCAATGGTCGACCAGCGCAACGTCAAAGCATCCCACCGTAGATACCTAACTTAAATTTCGATTTGTCGACCTGGGCGACAAAGTCAGCGAACTCCTGCTGGAGGGAAAACGGGGGAACCGGGACCTTCATTTCCTTGAAGCTCTTCAAAGTTACGGTTCGTTGGGCGGCGCCTTTTGCGCACCGATCCATATATCTTTGTGCGTCCTCAGAAAGTAAGGCAGCGTGTAGATAATTGCTGTCGATCAAATCATGCCGAGGCTTCAGGTATGCGATATGGCGCTGAAAACAAAATGGCCTATCGTCTTCGACAATCGCAGGATGGCCAAACGAGCCCACGGCAGAAACAAGGACATCACCGACCTCAATCGGAGTTCGACGGATAAGCTGCTCATAGTCTTCTACGGAAATGAACTTATTCGTATCGTAGTTGACAGTATCTGAGGTGATATTGCTGACAAAAAGAAACGGGATTCCCCTGTCAACGAACTTCGGGGGCTGGTGCGTTCCATCAGTAATAATTGAACACACATCCTTGAGAGGCTTCAAGTCCGTGCTATTCAGACGTCCGAACATCTCGACAAATTGTGATTTGACGACGTCATCGCAGGCTGTAAGCAGCTGCCTGTAGTGA
>CAUEUQ010000012.1:0-34018 GCA_959021215.1 uncultured Collinsella sp.
CAGCGCGTGGACTTGCCGCGCATGCGGGCCATGCGGATGATGGCGTCCTGGATGGAGTCGTCGGTGGCGTGGCCCATGTGGAGCTTGCCGGTCACGTTGGGAGGCGGAATGGTGACGGTGCAGTCGCCCACGCCCTCGCGGCGCTTATAGTAGCCGCCGTCGAGCCACTTCTGCAGGATCGCCGGCTCGCTGGTCGACGGATCGTAGTTCTTGGGCATCTCTTCCATATATCTCTCCCTGTCCCGCCGGGGAGGAATGTAGGCCCACCAGGGCCTGCATTCCTCCCCTTAGGTATCGATTACTTCAGTCTGATATGACTTCGCTGAGGCTTAAACAAACACACAGAATAACACAGGTAGTTGGGGTTATTGCGTATATATAAAATAGCCTCCGACCACGGATGGTCAGAGGCTATTTGCAAGCACGTTTTTGGCTGGTTTAGCCGTAGATGCGCTGGGGCTGCTCTTCGCCCTTTACGGAGGCTTCGGTCACAACGACCTTGGAAACGCCTTCCTCGCTGGGCAGGTCGAACATCGTCTGCTGCAGAACGTCCTCGCAGATGGAGCGCAGGCCGCGGGCGCCGGTCTTGCGGGCGAGCGCCATGCGGGCGATCTCGTGCAGGGCGGCGTCCTCAAACTCAAGCTCAACGTCCTCGAGCTGGAACATCTTACGGTATTGACGCACCACGGCGTTCTTGGGCTCGGTCAGGATCGACACCAGGTCGTCCTCGTCAAGCGCCTGCGTCTGGGTGACGACGGGCGTACGTCCCACAAACTCGGGGATCATGCCAAAGGCGTTGAGGTCCTGCGGAAGCACCTGACGCAGCAGGTCGTTCTCGTCGACCGAAGTGGGGCCGGCGATCTCGGAGTTAAAGCCCACGCCCTTGTTGCCCACGCGATCGGCGATGATCTTGTCCAGACCCACAAAGGCACCGCCGCAAATGAACAGGATGTTGGTCGTGTCGATCTGCAGCAGCTCCTGCTGGGGATGCTTGCGGCCCCCGGTGGGCGGAACGCTGGCCACCGTGCCCTCAAGAATCTTAAGCAGCGCCTGCTGAACGCCCTCGCCCGAAACATCGCGGGTAATGGAGAGGTTCTCGGCCTTGCGGGCGATCTTGTCGATCTCGTCCACGTAGATAATGCCCACCTGCGCGCGCTCAATGTCGCCATCGGCAGTATTGATGAGCTTGAGCAGGATGTTCTCCACGTCCTCGCCCACATAGCCGGCCTCGGTGAGCGCGGTGGCATCGGCGATGGCAAACGGCACCTCGAGGATGCGCGCGAGCGTCTGGGCCAACAGGGTCTTGCCGGTACCGGTGGGACCGAGCAGCAGGATGTTGGACTTGGCGAGCTCTACCTCGTCCATATCGTCATCGAACTGCGAGCCCATGTCGTCATCAAAGGCAGACACCGCAGCGCCGCCCTCGATCACGCGGCGATAGTGGTTGTACACGGCAACCGACATGGCGCGCTTGGCGTCCTCCTGGCCCATTACATAGGCCGAAAGCTCGTCATAGATCTCGTGCGGCGTCGGCACGTGCGTGATGACCTGACGGTCGTCCTCGAGCTCAAAGCCCTCGGTCTCGGGGTCCACGGCGGGCTGGGATGCAGCCTGACCGTGGTCGTTGAGGAAGCCCGGCAGCTTGCCGTTGCGGGCGGCGTCCATAAAGTCCGAAGCCAGCGACTCCTCCAAAATCTCGGAGCAGGCGGCAACGCACTCGTCGCAGATAAAGATGTTGGTCGGACCCTTTACAAGGCGGCGAACCTGCCCCTGCTCTTTTCCGCAAAAGGAGCAGCGGATGGGGTTGCCGTTCTCGTCAAAGTTGTCCTGCATGTTACCTGCCATCCTAGGCGTCCTTCGCGGCGAGATCGCGCGAGGTGACAATACGGTCAATCAGGCCGTAGTCGAGGGCCTCGGCAGCGGTCAGGTAGTTGTCGCGCTCGGTGTCGGCCTGGACCTTCTCAATGGGCTGGCCCGAGGCATCGGACAGGATCTGATTGAGCTCGCGGCGAGTCTTCTTGATCTCCTCGGCCACGATCTCGATCTCGGTCTGCTGGCCCTGGGCACCGCCGCTGGGCTGGTGAATCATGACCTTGGAGTGCGGCAGGCAGAAGCGTTTGCCCTTAGCACCGGCCGAAAGCAGCACGGCGGCCATGGACGCAGCCATACCGACGCAGATGGTGGAGACCTGCGGCTTGATAAAGTTCATGGTGTCAAGAATCGCCAGGCCGGAGTAAACCTCGCCGCCGGGCGAATTGATGTAGAGCGAGATATCCTTCTCGGCATCCTGGCTCTCAAGATGCAGCAGCTGGGCAACGACCAGGTTGGCACTGACGGAGTTGATCTCCTCGCCCAAGAAGATGATGCGGTCGTTGAGCAGGCGCGAATAGATATCGTAGCTGCGCTCGCCGCGCGGCGTCTGCTCGATAACGTATGGCACGAGGGCGGAATCGAACTTAGCGATCATACGCATCTCCATTTCTCTCTTGCGGACCAATAATGGTTCTAGACAAACGTACGGTGCCCGCATGCTATGCATTGGCTGGCACCGTACGAAGCGACCGGATAACCGGTTTATAACTTTACCCCATCACGGGCGCACGCATGCGCTCGCGGGCAAGGTGGCGAGAATTACTCGGCGTCCTTGGCGGTCTCGTCGACCTCGGTCACCTTGGCGTTCTCGACCAGGTGGTCGACGGCCTTGGAGCGACGGATGGACTCGCGGACGGCAGGCATGCGGCCATCGGCGATGAACTCGGCCTTGGAAGCCTCGACGTCCTTGACGCCGGCCTTCTCGAACTCGGCGTTGATGTCGTCCTCGGTGACCTCGATCTTGAGCTCACGGGCGAGGGCGTCCAGAGCCAGGGACTCACGGGCAACGTCGTTGGCCTGCTTGTGCAGGTCGCCGATGAACTGCTCCATGGTCAGGCCGGAAGCGGGCAGCCAGGTGTCCAGGGTCATGCCGCGGGCAGCGAGGTTGGACAGGAAGTTCTGGCCAAGCTCCTCAAAGACGGACTGCTCGTAGTCGGCGTCCATCTCGTCGAGCTGCAGACGCTCGGCGAGAGCGGAGACGCAACGGTTCTCCTTCTCGGCCGGAAGGCGAGAAGCCTTGTCCTGCTCGATCTCGATCTTGATGGCGTCGCGCATAGCGTCGATGCTGTCGAAGCCAAAGTCGGACTTGACGAGCTCGTCGGTGAGCTCGGGGGTGTTGCGGACCTTGATGCCCTTGACGGTGACCTCGACGGTGTGGGTCTCGGCCTCCTCGCCCTCCTCGACCTCGTCGGTCCAGGTGACGGTCTTGACGTCGTCAACGTTAGCGCCGATCAGGGCCTCATTGAACTCCTTGGGGTTGCTGTCGCTACCGGCGATGAGCATACGGCCCTCGGCGGCAAAGTTGTCGGCGTTCTCGACGGCCTTGAGGTCGACGGTGACGTAGTCCTCGGCCTCGACGGCGCGACCCTCGACGTCCTCGAAGGTGGCACGGTAGTTGAGGAGCATCTCGACCTGGTTGTTGATCTCGGACTCGGTGACCTCCGCAGGGGGCATCTCGATCTCGACGGCGTCGAAGGAGGAGAGCTCAGCGGCGGGACGCAGGGAGAACTCGACGGTGTAGGTGTAGTCCTCGTGATCCTTGGCGAGGTCGAGCTCCTTGTAGTCACCGCTCTTGGTGGGGACGATGTCCAGCTCGTTGAGGACGGCGGGCTCGTTGGCGGCGATCAGGTCGTTGGTGGCCTGAGCGAGGGTAGCCTCGGCGCCAAGAGCGGAGTCGATGACCGGACGGGGGGCCTTACCGGCGCGGAAGCCCGGGAAGCGGTACTTCTTGGCGGTGTCCTTGTAGGCCTTCTTGATCGCGGCGTCGACGTCGGCGGCCGGGATGGTGACCGTAGCGGTGAGCTTGGCGTCCTTGACGTCAGAAGCGGTGATGTTCAACACGTTCCTCCTCATACTGCCCAGCTTATCTGAGGTGCTGGTACCTTTATGCAACAAAGTGTCGCGACGGCCAGGGCCGACGCAGATGCGTTGGTGCGGGCGAAAGGACTCGAACCTTCACGGGAATCCCACCAGAACCTAAATCTGGCGCGTCTACCAATTCCGCCACGCCCGCATGAGCGCACAGACTAGGAATGATAGCAGATACGAACGGCAAGCGCACGCACACGTTTTTAGCTCACGACCTCACCACGAGCGCAAGGCATCCCATCTCATAAGTTGCGGTGAAATAGTTCCTGTTTGGGGCTCCAGTCCTCCAAAACAGGAACTATTCCACCGCAACTTCGGTGCGACTCGGCAGTCTGGCGGTGCTGGCCATGCGCCGGAAAGCGTGTCCCAGCTTGGGGCCTCGGAATGGGATGCGGCTTCCGCTATAGCCATCAACCGGAAACTGCAACCCGTTTTGAGCCCCTATTCCGGGATGCACTTTCCGCCGAGGGCCTCAAACGGAAACTGCAGCCCACAATTCGGTCGAAAAGTGGGCTGCAGTTTCCCCGGGCTAGGCAAAGAGCGGCGGATGCGTCGCCTCGTCTACTCCCCCAGCAGGGCCTTCTCGGGCGTGATCGGCAGCGAACGAACCTGGTGGCCGGTGGCGTGTGCGACGGCCGAGGCGACGGCGGCGAGCGGCGTGTTGATGACGACCTCGCCGATCGACTTGGCGCCAAACGGGCCCGTCGGCTCGTAGCTCGGCTCAAAGGCCACGCGAATACTGCCGATATCCAGGCGCGTGGGCAGCTTGTAGCTCATAAAGTTACCGGTGCGCAGGCGGCCGCGGTCGTCGTGCTCGACGATCTCGTAGAGCGCGTGACCGATACCCTGGGCAATGCCGCCCTCGGCCTGGACGCGCGCGAGCGCCTCATTGATCACAGTGCCGCAGTCCACAGCCGCCGCATAGTCCACCACAGTCACCTTGCCGGTAGCCTTGTCGACCTCGACCTCGGCAATGCCGGCCATAAAAGGCGGAGGCGAAACGGGCAGGCAGGCAGAGGCATGCGAGGTGAGCGCGTCGCCGCCCGCGATGTTCTTGACGCACAGGTTGGCAAAGTCGCGCAGCGTGAGATAGCGGTTCTGCTCGCGCGCGGCACGCTCGTCGGACAGGCGCACGTACTGGCCATCGAAGACCACGTCGGCGGCGTCCACGTCCCACATCTGGGCAGCCTTGGCGCAAATCTTCTCACGCAGCTCGGTTGCGGCGTTCTTGGCGGCAAGGCCCGTCACGTACGTGCCCGAGCTCGCGTACGAGCCGGCATCGAACGGCGAAACGTCGGTGTCCACGCCGCGCACCACGATCAGCGAGCTCTCAACGCCCAGCTCCTCGGCGGCAATCTGCGCCAGGATCGTGTCGACGCCCATGCCGTTATCGGTGGCGCCGGTGCCGATGGTAATGAAGCCGTCCTCTTCCAGGCGCATGTCGATGCCGGCAATATCCACGTTGGAGATGCCCGAGCCCTGCATGGTGAGCGCGCAGCCCAGAGCACGCACGCGGTCGCCCAGGTCGATGGCTAGCGGCTTGTCGCGCCAACCGATCATGTCCATCGCGCGCAGCAGGCAGCGGTCGAGTGCGCAGGCGTTGAGCTTCTCGTTGTAGTACTGCGGCATGACCTCGCCCTCGCGCACGATGTTCTTAAGGCGCAGGTCGGCGGGGTCCATGTGCAGCATATCGGCGAGCTCGTTGACGGCGCTCTCCACGGCAAACTGGCCCTGGGTGGCACCGTAGCCGCGATACGCGCCGCCGCGGTTGGTATTGGTGTAGACGGCGTCCCAGCTAAAGCGGCTCGCCTTCACGTGGTTGTAGATGGGCAAGCTCTTGTGGCCCGAAAGACCGATCGTCGTGGTAGCATGCTCGCCATACGCGCCGGCGTTGGACAGCGTGTGCAGATCGATGGCCGTGATGGTACCGTCGTTCATGGCGCCCAGCTTAACGGTCATCTGCATCTGGTGGCGCGAGTTGCCCGCAGTGATGGTCTCCTCACGGGTGTAGCAGCAGTAACTCGGACGACCGGTCTGCTGGGTCACAAACGCAACAAAGATCTCGCAGCAGCCCGTCTGCTTGGAGCCAAAGCCGCCGCCGATGCGCGGCTTAATGACCTGCACCTGCGACTGCGGGATATCGAGCGACTGAGCGACCATGCGGCGCACGTGGAAGGGCACCTGCGTGGAGGTGGTCACCGAGATACGCCCAAACGCGTCGGTCGTCGCGAAGGCGCGGAAAGTTTCCATGGGCGAGGTCTGCGTGGCCTGGCTGGTGTAGGTGCGGGTGAAGACGATGTCGCTCTGGGCGAAGGCCTCGTCCAGATCGCCATAATCGCTGGTACCGCTGCACACCAGGTTGCGAGCAACGTCGCCGCCCTGCGGGAACATAAAGGTCACGTCGCCCTCGGGGTGGACCACGATGTCGTTATCGAGCGCCTGGGTAAAGTCGAGCAGCGGCTCAAGCACCTCATAGTCGACCTTGATGAGCTTGAGCGCCTTGTCGGCGGCCTCCTCGGTCTCGGCGGCGACGATCGCCACCTCCTCGTTTTGGTAACGGACGAGGTTCTCGAGAATCAGGCGGTCGTAAGGCGAAGGCTGCGGATAGCTCTGGCCGGCGATGGTAAAGCGGCGCTTGGGCACGTCCTCGTAGGTGTAGACGCCCACGACGCCGGGCACCTTCAGGGCGCGCGACGTATCGATGGAGCGGATCTTGGCGCGGGCATAGGGGCTGCGCTTGAGCTTGACGATCAGGGCGCCGGCGGGCACCAGGTCGCCCGTGTAGACGGGACGCCCCTCGAGCAGGGCCTTCGAGTCTTTCTTGGGCTGCTTATGAGTGATCTGCTTATAGGAGACGCCGTCAGAACTGGTGTCGTTGACCGGCAGCTCGGGCATCTCAAAGCCCACCTGCACGCCGGACTCGTTGAGGAGGCGCACGATGGCGCGCAGCTGGCTCTCGTAGCCGCTGCAACGGCAGAGGTTGCCGGCGAGCTGGCGCGAGAGCTCCTCGCGCGTGGCGACGAGGCTCGGGTCCTCCTTGGCAGCGCGGGCAAGCGCCAGCACGTTCATGATGAGGCCGGGAGCGCAAAAACCGCACTGCTCGGCGCCTTCGGCAGCCATTGCGCGGGTCAGCGCCTCAGACTCGGCCTTGAGACCCTCGAGTGTGGTGATGGAGCGGCCCTCAACACGGGCGGCGGGAACCGAGCAGCTCAGCACCGGGTCGCCGTCGAGCCACACCGTGCACAGGCCGCAGTTGGTGGTCTCGCAGGCGCAGCGCACCGACGCGCAACCCTGCTCGCGCAACAGCGCAAAGAGCATGGTGTCGGGGGCAATCTGAACCTTGACCTTACGGCCGTTGAGCGTAAAGGAAAGATCGATGAGTTTGGCAGCCATTAGCGCACCTCGCTAGAATCGACGCCGGGCACGCGGCGGCAGGAATACTCGTCCGTGGCGAACTTAGGGATCTGCACGGTCTCGAGCTCGCGGGCAAGCGCGGCAGAAAGCTCGATGCCGGCGGCGCGGCGCACGGCCTGAATCGCCAACGGTGCCGAGATGCGGCGGCGGTAGTCAGCCGAGCCCCACAGGTTGGTGCCATAGCTCAGTGCGCGTACGGACGCGGCCAGGGCGCGAAGCTCGTCCTCGGAAGGCCGCTCGTTCACCAGGCCACACGACTCGCCCTGCAGCAAGGTCGCGCGCAGCGGGCGGGCGCCCACGGTGACATGCCAGCTGTTGTCCCACCAGGCGGCGGTGACGTTCAGCGAGGGGAAGTCCGTCGCGGCCTTGCGCACGGCCTCGTAGCTCGCACGGTAATCGTGCTTGACGACTACGACGTGCTCGATCACGTCACGCACGTAGCCCATGTCCACGAACTCCGCGAGCGGCACGCGGCCGGCGCCCGTCAGCTCAACATAGGAATCGAGCGCGAGAAAGGCGGAGAGAACGTCCGAGAAGCCAAAGCGACCGTAGATGCTGCCGCCCACCGTGGCGGTATTGCGCAGCTGCACGCCCACGATATCGTGGACGGCGAACTCAAAGACATGGTTGACAAGCGCGTTGAGCTCGGCATGGCGCTCGAGCTGGCGCAGGGTACACATGGCACCGATGCGAAACTCGGTCTCGGTCTCCTCGATCTGATCGAGTCCGCAGGCCGAAAGGTCAATCGCCGTCGCCACGCGACGCGAACCAAGGCGCATCCAGATGCCGCCGCCCACAATCTTGTTGTTGCGGTTCTTCTGTAAGAGCTCATAGGCTTCGGCCGCGTTTCCAACACGGACGTAGGTACCGAACTTGAGCACGTTCTCCCCCATCTCTCCACTTGTCCAGTACGTTTAAGTGTACCAAACGAGGGGCCGCACACCGTTTTAGGACAAAATCCACCCACCCATACATAACTTGCGGTGATATACGGACTGATTAGCCGTTCTGGGGCGCTAAACAGTCCGTATTTCACCGCAAGTTATGAGGAGTCCTCCGGGATAGAAAAAGGCTCCCAGCCGGATAGCTGGGAGCCTCATCACATGCTATGTCGAGCGAAGAATTAGCAGACGCCCTGGGCGAGCATGGCGTCGGCAACCTTCAGGAAGCCGGCGATGTTGGCGCCCATGACGAAGTTGCCCTCCTGGCCATACTCCTTGGCGGTGTCATCCACGTTGTGGAACATGCCGCGCATGAGCTGCTCGAGCTTGCCGTCAACCTCCTCGAAGGTCCAGGACAGGTGCTCAGCGTTCTGGCTCATCTCAAGGCCGGACACGAGCACGCCGCCGGCGTTGGCAGCCTTACCGGGCATAAAGGCGACGCCGTTCTCCTGGAAGTAGGTCGTAGCCTCGATGGTCGTGGGCATGTTCGCGCCCTCACCGACCACCTTGCAGCCGTTGGCGACGAGCGCCTTGGCGTCCTCGAGCAGCAGCGTGTTCTCGCGAGCGCAGGGCAGCGCGATGTCGCAGGGCAGCTGCCACACGCCGCGGCCGTCGCCCTCGTGCCACACGGCGTTGGGCTTCTCGTCAACGTACATGGCGAGCGTGACACCCTTGTCGTGGCCGGAGCGCTTCTTGTTGTAGACGTGCTCGAGCACGGTGTAGTCGATGCCGTCGGGATCCTCGACCCAGCCGTGGGTGTCGGAGCAGGCCAGCACCTTGCCGCCGAGCTGGGAGACCTTCTGGACCGCGTAGATGGCGACGTTACCGGAGCCGTGAACGACGACGTTCTTGCCCTCGAAGGAGTCGCCGCGGCTCTTGAGGTACTCGTCCACAAAGTAGGCCAGGCCGTAGCCGGTGGCCTCGGTACGGGCGAGCGAGCCGCCAAAGGAGAGGCCCTTGCCGGTGAGGACGCCGGTCCACTCGTTGGTCAGGCGCTTGTACTGACCGAACAGGTAGGCAACCTCGCGGCCGCCAACGCCCAGGTCGCCGGCGGGAACGTCGGTGTTGGGGCCGATGTGGCGATAGAGCTCGGTCATGAAGGACTGGCAGAAGTGCATGATCTCGTTGTTGGACTTGCCCTTGGGGTCAAAGTCGGAACCGCCCTTGCCGCCGCCCATGGGAAGGGTGGTCAGGCTGTTCTTGAGGATCTGCTCTAGGCCCAGGAACTTGAGCATGCCCAAGGTGACCGTCGGGTTAAAGCGCAGGCCGCCCTTGTAGGGTCCAATGGCAGAGTTGAACTCGACGCGGTAGCCACGGTTGACCTGGACCTTACCCTGGTCGTCGACCCAGGGAACACGGAACATAACGATGCGCTCGGGCTCGACGAGGCGCTCCAGCAGGGCGGCCTCCTCATACTCGGGGTGGGCGTCGAGCGCCGGCTGGATGGTGCCGAGGATCTCGGTCGCGGCCTGGATAAACTCAGGCTGCTCGGGATAGCGGGCCTTGAGCTCGTCGAGAACTTTCTGCGTGTAGCTCATGCTTCCTCCAATTGATGGAAAAGAAAGGTGTCGTTCGCGGCGCCCCATGCGCCGTGAGCTTTATCGAGTATGGATAATATCGCACTGTTGCAGCAAAGTTTCGCATAAGCCGACGAGCAGATGTTTCGTTTTGATTACGATGCAGGTAGAAGCGTTTTTGAGTGCCTGACGTGCAAAACCCGTGTTTCAAACCTGTTTCGTCCACGTGTTCCAAGCCACCACATTGGGGACAGGCACCTTTGTGGTGATGTTGGTGGTTAGAGGACGAGCTGGTGGTAGTCGGCGGGGGTTATGCGGCCCTCGGTGGCGGCGCGGAAGGCGGCGAGCGCATCGCCCGAGAACGGCATGGCCCAGCACAGCCCACAGCCGGCGGTGATGGAGCCGGGCAGCGGCATGATGCGCCCGGGCACACCGGCGGCAAGGCACAGCTGCTCGCATTCCATCACATCGAAGGTGCTATCGAACGAAACGATGATCTTGCGTTCATGGTCGAGAGCATCACCGGACGGGCCTTCGCGGTGTGCATCGCGATACGCCGCGGCGGCCGCTTCCTCTTCCGCAGTATGTCCACAGCCACCGCAACCGCAGGTACAGGGTTCGGACCCGTCGCAAGTGCAAGGTTCTCCCGTGTCGGGACAAATATCGTGAGACATGGCAACTCCAATCGTCTAGGCGAGTAACTCGGCCGCCGCAAACTCCTCGGGCGTATTGACGTTCTCGAAGCAGAGCGTCGAGCCGGCGGCCTTAACGATCTGCGGTTCATCCATATAACCAGCCTGAACGCGATTGATCAGGCAGCGAATGCGCTGGCGGTCGCAGGCGAGCAGCTCATGGGCAACCGGCGCACAAGCGTCACGGCGCCAGACGGCGCAAAGCGGCTCAATCCCCCGCTCCTCGCGCGGCACGCACACGTCGAGCGCCTCGGCTTCAACACGATCGACAAGCGCGCCAATGAGTTCCGGCGAGACAAACGGCATATCGCAGGCGACGATCGCCACGAGCGGCAATCGGGCCGCGGCCAACGAGCTCGCGATGCCGCGCATGGCGCCCGCCGACCCTTCAAGGTCAGCCACCACACGCGGCACCAGGCCGCCAAACGCGTGCTCCTCAAGATGGGCAAGCTCGCTGGGACGCGAAGTCGTCACGACCAACTCGCCGGCAACTGGCGCCAGCCGACCCAGAACACGCTCGATGAGCGGCTCACCGCAAAACGCCATGCGCGCCTTATCGCAGCCCATGCGCGACGACAACCCGCCCGCCTGGACAACACAAGAAAGATCGGCCCGTCTTACGGTAGTCATACGGCAAAACACCTCCATCGGCATGCTCGAAACCCGGTGCACGAAGCTAAATACAGCCACCGAAATAGCAGCGCTACGAAAAGCTCGTGCAAAAACAAAACAGCGCCTTTGCGGCACGCAGCAAGACCGCGAGCACAAAAGCGCTGGTAGCGTATGGCGGGAACGTATGTGAATCGAACACATCCAAGACGTTTTGCACGCCTCGCAACGGTTTTGAGGACCGCGGAGCCCACCGGAGCCCATCCGTTCCCAAGTGCGGCGGTATTTTACCAAACCGAAACGGCTCCATCCCAAAAAGACGAACAAGAAGTTGCGGTGGAATAGTTCCTGTATTTGCTGCCAAAGCCTCCAAATAGGAACTATTTCACCGCAACTGAGGAGGCGGGAGCGAGTGACCGGCCTAGCGCAGGGACCTCAGGCCGCCGGCGTCCTTGTCGAGCACCGTAAAGCGCACGGCATCCAGGTGCTCCAAGATGCTGATGGCGCGTTTGCGCGACACACCCAGGGCCTCGCGCAGTACGCTCGTGGTGGCAGCACCGCCGGCTGCCTCAATGGCGGCGGCAACAAGCTCGCGCGCATGGGCCTCGGCGGCAGCGGACAGGGCAACGTCGCGCTCGACCTTAACGATCGAGCGATTGAGCGAAAGCTCGCGCAGGGCACGCGTCATGGTGTCGCGATCGAGCTGCAACTGCTCGCCCACCTCGGGCAATATCGGTGCATCGAGGCCGGCTTCGTCCAGCAAGGCAACGATCCGATCGCAAGCCTCTCGCACCACGCGTGCGGCTGCGGCGGCCGAGTGTGGATCGAAAACCTCGGCGCCCTCGGAGGCACACACGCCGCGCGAGCAGCCCTCGGCAATCAGGGCCGCGGCAACGCCATCATCAGCGGCAGGCCACGCAGCATGGGCAACGGCGCCGGGCGTAAAGCCCGTCTCCTTGGGAGACGCCGCGTGCATGGCTGACAGGGTCGCCGCCAGTGCATCCATCGCAGCGTCAAGCACCACGGCGTCCGCCAAGTAGTCCGCATCACCCACAGCAAGCTTGCGAACAGAGCCCTGCGACACCAACCCGCGCAGTGCGGCATCGACCTCGCCGACACCAAGATCCAAAGCGTCGGCAACATCAACCGCCGTAACTGGCAGCATCTGCAGCGCCAGCCAAGCGCCCACACCGCCCGCGGTATCGCCGGACTCAAGCGCCGCAAACAGTGCACGCTCGCCAGCAGAAAGCTCGCGCGAGCGACGGCAGCGCGAAAGCAGCACGCGCCCGCCGCCGATGAGCATAACGGGCGAATACGACAGCACCACGGCATGGTCTCCGGCACACAGCGGCAGCGGGTCCTCCAGGCGCACCTGCACGGTACGGGTCTCGCCCACCGCCATGGGGGCCTCGCCCTCCAAAAGCATGATGCGGCCGACGACCTCGGCCGTGCCGGCCATCACATGCACACGCGCGCCCGACTCGAGCACGCGCGGCTTGGTGCCCTCGCGACCTAAATACGTAAACGACATCATAAAGCGCAGCGTCTGGCCAAAGCGACCCTCCACGCCGAGCATCTCACCGCGATCGAGCGCAGCGACGCCACCGCCCACCAAGTTGAGCGCCACACGCTGACCGGGAAGCGCCTGCTGCGTGTCGCCATGCACTTGGATCCCGCGTACGCGGCAGGCCGTGCGCGACGGCAGCGCGACGAGCTCATCGCCCACCGCAACCGGCGCATCGTGCAGTGTCCCTGTCACGACGGTGCCGGCGCCCTTGATCGTAAAGCAGCGGTCAATCGGCAAGCGCGGCGCAGCATCGGTGCGCTCGGCACGGTCGCGGCAGGAATCCCAGCAGGCACCGACCCGATCGTCAAGCGCGGCCAGCAGCGCGTCAATCCCCTCGCCGGTCTTGGACGACACGGGGACCATCGGCGCGCCCGCGAACACGGTACCCGACAAAAAGTCATCGACATCGAGCTCGGCAAGCTCGGTCATCTCGGCGTCGGCCAGGTCGCACATCGTCAGCGCGACCACCATATGCGTAACGCCCAGCAGCTCCAGCACATGCACGTGCTCGCGGGTCTGCGGCATCACGCCCTCGACAGCCGAAACCACCAGCACCGCCACGTCGATGCCCGTGGCGCCCTGCACCATGGCGCGCAAGTAATGCGCGTGGCCCGGCACGTCGACCAGGCCAACGATCTTGCCACTCGGCAGTGCCAGCTCGCCAAAGCCCAGCTCCACGGTCATACCGCGACGGCGCTCAACCTCCAGACGGTCGGGATTCTTGCCGGTCAACGCCTCGATCAGTGCCGACTTACCATGGTCAACGTGGCCCGCCGTGCCAACGATAACGGGACACTCTACCAGCGCTTGAACCTCACTCATCGAGCAATCGCCTTCTCAACGCACGCGACGAGCGTCGATGCCGCCGTCTCGATATCGCGGTCGCCCACGAGCGTACGGACGTCAAACAAAATGCGATCGTGCGAGGTTCGTGTGACGACCGGAGTGTCGAAATCTTGGACGAGCGAGCGCTTGAGTGCGTCAACGGAAAGACGCTCATCGACAAGACGCACGGCAACGCACATGGTGGGCAACTCGACGGTAGGAAGCGAGCCGCCGCCGGGAGTCGACGACTCCTCGACGATTTCCACCTGCACGGCACACGGGCAGCCAGCCTTATCGAGGCCCGCCACCATCAGCTCGCGCAGCTTGCGTGCGCGACGCTCCAGATGAGCCTGCGGAAGCGTGAGCATGTTGAGAACCGGCACCTCGCGATGGGCAACATCCGCCCCGTCCATGTAAATGCGCAGTGTGGCCTCGAGCGCCGCCAGCGCGAGCTTGCCCGGGCGCAGGGCACGCATAAGCGGATGCGACCCGCAAGCCTGGACCAGATCGCGACGGCCCATGATAATGCCTGCCTGCGCGGCACCGAGCAGCTTATCGCCCGAGCACGACACCAGATCGAGCCCTGCCGCGACCGAAGCCGGCGTGGGCTCCTCACCGCCGCGCACCAGAATGTCATCGGGCAAAAGCGCGCCCGAACCCTGGTCCTCGTAGAACAGCAGACCATGCTTGTGGGCCAGAGCGGCAAGCTCCCGAGAGCCCACTTCCCCGTGAAAGCCCTCGATGCGATAGTTGGAAGGATGGACCTTGAGGATCATGGCCGTATCGGGCGTAATGGCTTGCTCATAATCTGCCAGGTGTGTGCGGTTGGTGGCGCCGACCTCGACGAGTTTGGCGCCCGAAGCCGCCATGACATCGGGGATGCGGAAGCTGCCGCCAATCTCGACAAGCTCGCCGCGGCTGACGATGACCTCTTTACCCGCGGCATGGGTGGCAAGCACCAGCAGCACCGCGGCGGCATTGTTGTTGACCACGAGCGCGTCCTCGGCACCGGTGAGTGAGCGGATCAGCTGCGCGGCATGTTC
The DNA here is from genome assembly GCA_959021215.1 of uncultured Collinsella sp. Taxonomy (GTDB): domain Bacteria; phylum Actinomycetota; class Coriobacteriia; order Coriobacteriales; family Coriobacteriaceae; genus Collinsella. Next base: position 14,569 of record CAUEUQ010000012.1, read on the forward strand.
CTTGCGCGACCCGCGAGAGCAGGTGTCCACGCTGTACTCAAGCGTGCTGTAGCCGCGCGCGACCTCGGCCACCGCCTTGGCGGCCGACTCCGCGAGCGGGGCTCGACCCAGGTTGGTATGGATAACCACACCCGTGGCGTTGACGGCGGGACGCAAGCTCGGCAGCGCGGAGCGGTGCGCACGCCACTCGATGGCCGAGGCAAGGTCGCGCTTAGAGCGCGGGGCAGCACCGGCGCGAATGGCTGCGCGCTCCTCGTCGAGCTCGGCCGTCACGGCGGCATGCACCACCGCGTCGCAGGTCTCCCCCGCCGCCTTCACTACCGGCCACTCGGCAAGCAGCTCGTTGACGGAAGGAATGGCGCGCAGGCGGGCGCGTACCTCATCGGACATGTTCTGGCTATCGCTCATGTACGGCCTTTCAAAAGAAACGTGGATCAGTCGAATGCATCAGCTGAGTCAATTACTCGTTATTATCCTCACGCGCCGCGATCTTTTCCACGCGAACGGCGTTTTCCTGGGTGAGCGCGGCACCCGTCAACGGGTCCCAGCGCAGCGGCGTATGGTCGAGTGGGCCCACGCGCAAGGCTTGAGCGCCACCGGCATCGGCGCCAAACGAACGCCCGCCGGGGGCGGCCGAGGTGAAGATGCACGCCGGATGCAGATACGGCGTCGTCTCCACGCGCACGCGGTCGCGGCCCAAATCGCTCACAAGTTCGACGACCTCGCCATCGGCGATGCCCATGTGCGCAGCGGCATCGGCATTCATCTGCACGGCATCCAGGTCCGATCCAGCCTCAGCGGCACCTTGGGCCGCGAGCCTGCGCGAAGTATGCGACTCAAAGGGACGGTTGCCGCTAATGAGGCGAAACATCCCCGGGCCGGGCTCCACCATCGGCGCAATCCAGCCTGGCACGCGTCCCAGACCGGCTCGTTCCCACACGTCGCTTGCCAGCGCAATTTTGCCGCCATCCAAGGGAATCACCGGCTCGCCTGTACGCGACGGCAACGCAACACCCGTGTCGGCCCAGCCGCGCTCCTTGAGCTCGTCCAGATTGATCCCAAACGACGCCACCTGGGCAGCCGCTAGATCGTCGGACGTAAACTGGAAGTACTCGCCCGCGCCACACGCCTGCGCCAGACCGGCAAAAATCTCCCGACCGGGACGTGTGTCGTCATGCTGCACGGGCAGCACGGCGTTGCGGTAGAACACGCGCGCATCGTTGACGCCCGCCACCGTTCCCACGCCGCGGTCGGCCTCCAGACACGTCACGTCGGGCAGCACGAAGTCAGAAGCACGTGCCGTCTCGGACCAGCGAATATCAATCGTCACAAGCAAGTCGAGCCGCTGCAAAATACTCAACCAAGCCTGTGCATTGCCATAGCCCGCACCAGGGTTACTGGCATAGACGATGAGCCCACGCAAATCGCCGGCAAGAATCGACTGACCGATGGTCGTGCACAGGCCGCGCTCGGGATCGACGAGCGGATAGCGCTCGGACCCCAGCTTGGGCCCACGCGGCACCGGCGGCGTCGCAAAGCGCGTGGGATCGAGGTCGCCCAACACAAGCGGCGTGGGCGGATTGAGCGCGCCGCCCGCATGCCCGATGCAGCCCAGCAGCACATCGACCAAGCAGATAGCGCGCGCGGTCTGGGTGCTATTGGCATACGCGATACCGATGCCACCATGAAAGCCCGCATCCACCACAGCGGCAGGCGCGGCGGCAGCGAGATCGCGCGCCGTGGCGACAATCTCTGCGGCCGGCACGTCGCACATCGACTCGGCCCACTCGGGCGTCCAAGGACGGGCCGCCTGCGCCAGCTCGTCAAAACCCGTGGTATAGCGGGCAACGAACTCGTGGTCGTACAAGTCCTCGGCAATCAGCACGTGGGCGATGCCCAGCAGTAGTGCCAAATCGCAGCCCGGGCGCACGCGCAGCCAGCGGTCGGCAAGCGCGGCGGAGCCGCTGCGCCGGGGGTCGACCACGATAATCTTCGCCCCGCGCCGGCGCGCATCGTTGAGCGCGTCAACGGCCCCCATCGTCGACGAATCGACAATGGAACGCCCCAGGTACATGATGCAGTCGGTATGCGCAAGGTCGGAGGCGGGGCTATAGCCCAGGCTGTGCCCCCAACCGGTAAGTCTGCTTACCTCGCAGGCGCCATCGGCACCGTACACGTTGGGCGAGCCCAGCGCATGCATAAAGCGATAGGCCCAGTAGCGGTCGAACGAGGGCACACCAAGTGTCATGCCCAGCGCACGGGGCCCGCGCTCGTCAACAATTCCCAAAAGACGCTCGGCAATCTGAGCAAACGCCTCGTCCCAGGTAATCGCATCAAACCCCGAGCCATCCCGGCGGCGTCGCATAGGGTGCAAAATCCGGTCGCGCTCGTCAAACGGCATTGCCAGGCGATGGCGCCCGCGGGCGCACAGGGCACGCGCCGCGCACGGATGTCCCGGCACCGGCAACTCGGCCACCACGCGACCGTCCTCAACGCGTGCCGCAAAGGCGCAATCGGCATAGCATCCCCCGCATGTGGTCACCACGGCGCGACCGTCACGCTCCACAGCAGATGCCATCTCGATTACCCCTTTCATCAGCCAAACACAACAGGCCAACAGCCCGGCAACGAGCCCCAGGCCCAAAAAGCCTCCCGCACGGCAACGCCCCGCGGGAGGCCAACGTCAAACAGACGGTACCTTACGCCTCGGACTTCTTGGCGTAGACAAACCAGTAGCCGAGCACGATCAGAACCGCGCCGCCCACGATGTTGCCCAGCGTGGCGGCGGATAGATTAAACGCAATACCCGCGACGTTGAGCGCATCGGCCCCGGCAACCTTGGCACCATAGCCGCACGCGTGCATCACGGCACCCATGGGCAAAAAGTACATGTTGGCAACGCAGTGCTCAAAACCGCAGGCCATAAAGGCGGCGATGGGCAGCAAAATGCCCACGACCTTATCGACCACGGTCTTGCCGGCGGTACCGATCCACACGGCCAGGCACACAAAGATGTTGCACAGGATGCCGCGGAAGAAGATCGTCACCCAGTCGATCGTCACCTTGCCGGCGGCGACGCTCACCATGGAGTTGGCGACCGCCTCGCCGTTGAGCTTATAGATGCCGGCCATGTACACCAAAAAGACGATGAACAGGGCACCGACAAAATTGCCGACCCACACGACGACCCAGGCCTTAAGCATCTGAACCAGGGTGATCTTTTTGCTCTTGAGTGCGCAGGCCATAAGCGAATTGCCGGTAAACAGCTCGGCGCCGCACACCAGCACGAGCACCAGGCCCAGGCAAAAGCACAGACCGCCCACGACGCGCTGAGCGCCCCAGCCCAGCGTGCTGTCGCTCAAGAACACGGTAAAGAACAGGCCGCCGAAGGCGATAAACGCGCCGGCGAACATTGCCAACAGAAAGGCCTTAGCGACCGGCAGGTTAGCCTTGGTCACGCCGGCGGCCTCGGTCTTGGCCTCGATCGCGGCGGGCGCCAGGCAATCGGGAGAGGGGTACTCCACCTTGGAATCTGCCATGTCAATCACTTCTTTCCTAATCAGCAGGAACAAGCGCTCCTATTGCTCTTGCCCCAAGCGGACAAAGTGGGAAAAGTCGTTGGCGGCCACGGCGTCGTACACGGCGTCGACGGCCTCAAAGACTTCCGGGGACATGGGGTTGTAGAACTCCGTGTCGCCCGGCTGAATCCCGACGAAGACGATATCATCACACGATTGCTCAATCTCTTCGATCAGAATCGACAAAGGAAGCGAATGCGTGGTGAACATCGATTTGCGCGCGACGTCGGTCTTATCGAGCAAGCGGATGGCGCCGACGGGCAGCGCCATGTCGGCGGCATCGACCAAAACCAAACGCGGCGGACGCTCGCGCTTGACCTCGATGATGTCATCCTCGGGCGTCTGACCGCCGTCGATGGTGTACCAACCGGCGATAGGCGTGTCCTCCATCTTTTTGGAGAGCACGGGGCCGGCGGCATCGTCGGCGCGCAGCACGCTTCCCGCCGTGAGCACGATACCCGCAAATGGGGCGCCGTTCACACGACCATCCACAACGCGACCCATTACTGCAACCTTCCCGTCAGATACACGCCCGACACATCGCGCACGCGCTCAACCAGATCGCGGAACTTCATCAGAAACGCGACCTGCTGGGCATGCAGGCCAAAGTCGTCGTCGAACACCGAGATGCCGGCCTTGGCCGAGCCGCGAAAACCGCGCTCGTCGAGCAGCGTGTCGCAGGCCTCGAGCAGCGACGGCACCGCCGCCTTGTCAAGCTGGCACTCGCCAAAGGAGCGGATGGCCTCGAACTTGGTCTTGGCCTCCCCCTCCGGCAGCGCGTCGACGAGCGAATAGAAGACATCCACCGGCACCGACAGGCGCGGCTCAAAGCAATCGAGCACGCCGGTGTGGTGGCCCACGGCGAGCGTGTAGTACAGCACGTCGCAGGCCTCCTGGGGAACGTCTTCCTCGGTCTCCACAAACTTACGCGTGAGCTCATAGAAGACCACCTGGTCGGGCGCATGGCTCAGGCAGGGGTCGGCGACGCCCTCGGCGGCCTCGTCGCTTGCGCGCGAGGCATCGCCAAAGGAGCCGCCGAGCATACCGGGGCCCGCAAAGTAACCAGAGCGGTCCGTGAGCTCCATCTAGTGACCTCCGGCCAGCACCAGATCCTGCAGCGCCGAGTAGACCTCAACGCGGCGCGGATCGTCCTGCTTGTCGATGAGCAGCGCCATGGCACCTCGGATATCACCCTTGGGCGCGTCCTCGAGCGTATCCATAAACTCGTTGGCCAGGTCGCGGCCGTAACGGTAGCCGCTCATGGCGCGAGCCTCGCGCTCGATGGCAACGCGCAGCTTGTACGGCACGCCGGGGTGCAGGATATCGGCCTGCTCGCCGGCAGCCTCCACCGTAGTCTCGGCATGGAGCTTTTGGTCCAGCAGGCCAAGTGCCATGGCAAAGCCGTAGACGGTCTGCGCGGGGCTGGGCGGGCAGCCGGGGATATAGACATCGACCGGCAAGATCTTGTCCGTGCCACCCCAGACGCAGTAGTTGTCGTAGAAGATGCCGCCGGTGCAGCCGCACGCGCCATAGGACACCACGATCTTGGGATCGGGTGCGGCCTCAAACGCGCGCAGGGCCGGCATGCGCATGGCACGCGTCACGGCGCCGGTGTACAGCAGCACATCGGCGTGACGGGGCGAGGGCACGACCTTGATGCCAAAGCGCTCGACGTCGAAGACGGGCGTGATGGAACCGAAGATCTCGATCTCGCAGCCGTTACAGCCGCCGCAGTCGACACGGTAGACGTACACCGAGCGCTTGATCTTCTTAAGAAGGGTCGCCTTGGCCTTCTCGATGCTCTCGTCGAGCTCGATCTTGGTCGGGCGGTACTGAAGCCGCTCGGGCAAAAGCGTGGGTTCGGCCATGGTTACTCCTCCTTCGTTTCAAAATCCATGATGATGCCCTCGACCGGCGCCGGACCGGCGGGAATCTCGGGCGCATCGGGGTTAAGCTCGCGGTCGATATACTCCGGGTTCACACCGTGGCCGCCCAGATACTCCATGCCGGGGCCCTGAGGCTCACCGGACGCAAGCGTCTCGTTGGCAGCCATGCCGTGCGCGTTGCCGGTCTTTACGGCCGAGGCGGCGCGCAGGGCGTCGAGCTCGCGTTTGCACTCCTGGCACATACCGACGGTGCGGGCGGCCTGCTCGGCCTCCATGCCGCCGGCCTTTTGCAGCAGGCGCTTGGCGTAGTCGATCTCCTTGTGCGGGGCAAACGGCTTGCCGCAACGCGAGCAATGCTCGAGCGTGTAGACGCTCTTGCTGGTGAGGTCGTCCTTGCTCATGACGGCCAGCTCAAACTCCTCGGTGAGCTTGATGGCCTCCATGGGGCAGGCTTCCTCGCAACGGCCGCAAAAGATGCAGCGACCGTAGTCGATCGACCAGGTAATGGTATCGGCCGCAAGGTCGGTGTCCATGCGAATGGCATCGGCCGGGCACGCCACGCCGCAGGCACCGCAGGCGATGCAGAGCTCGGCGTTGTGCTCGGGCTTGCCGCGCATGTCCTTGTTGGTGGGAAACGGCGCAAACGGGTACTTGACCGTCGCGTCGCCGGCCTTGGCGTTAACCTTCCAAAGCTTCAGCATATTAGAGCGCCTCCTCATCGAGCGGAGCGGCCATGGTGCCCTCGCCCGCAAGCGGCGACTTGTCGCGCCAGACGTTCTCGAACTGCTCCTTGTCGAGCACGTGGTCGCGCTTGGCGGCGACATCGGTCACCGTCACGCGGTCGGTGCAGGAGTAGCACGGGTCGAGCGAGCCGACGATCAGCGCAGCGTCGCCCACGGTGTTGCCGCGGAACATGTAGCGCAGGACCGGCCAGTTGCTGTACGTGGCCGCCTTGGCGCGCCAGCGGTAGCACTTCTGGTTATTGCCGAGCATGGCCCAGTGCACGTCCTCGCCGCGCGGAGCCTCGGTGGCGCCGATGGCGTACTTGTGCGGGGTGTACTCCCAATCCGTGGTGAGGATGGGACCCGACGGGCAGTTCTCGAGCATGGTCTCGATCATGTCGATCGAATCGTAGACCTCCTGGATGCGAACGGCGGTACGGCCGAAGGCATCGCAGGTATCGGCCGTAGCGGCGTGCATCTTTTGGATGTCCGGATCGGCGTAGCCGTCGAAGGGATGGTCAAAGCGCACGTCGCGGGCATAGCCCGAGCCACGCATGAGCGGGCCGACCGGCGAGAAGTCGCGTGCGATCTTGCGGTCCAAGATACCGATACCGCTCGTACGCTCAATAAAGTTGGGCGTGGAGAGCAAAACGTCGACGAGCTCCTGAACCTCGGAGCGCAGCTGGTGGATGATCGTGAGCGTGGAGAGCTTCTGCTCGGCCAAAATGTCGCGACGCACGCCGCCGATCACGTTGAGGCCGTAGGTCTTGCGGTGACCGGAGAGCTTCTCGGCCAGGTCCATGGACTTCTCGCGGACGCGGAAGAACTGCTGGAAGCCCGAATCGAAGCCGGTGTAGTGCGATGCGAGGCCAATGTTGAGCAGATGCGAGTGCAGGCGCTCGACCTCGAGCATGATGGCGCGGATGTACTGGGCGCGCGGCGGGACATGAATGCCCTGGGCGCGCTCGACGGCCTCGGCATAGGCCACCGAGTGGGCACAGCCGCAGATGCCGCAGATGCGGTCGGCGAGGAACGTCACGGCGTCATAGTTCAGGCGCGTCTCGGCGACCTTCTCCATACCGCGGTGCACGTAGAACAGACGGTAGTCGGCGTCGACGATCGTCTCGCCCTCAACGAACAGACGGAAGTGGCCGGGCTCGTCGGAGGTAATGTGCAACGGGCCCATGGGGACGAGTGTGGTCTCCTTGCCCTTGGTATCGGCCAAGAACTCGTAGTTTTCCATGTCGCTCGCGGGAGCGGGACGGAAGCGGTAGTCCATGGAGTCCTTGCGCAGCGGGTACAGGCCGCTGGGCCAATCGTCGGGCAGCACCAGGCGGCGACGATCGGGCAGGCCCTCGGGAATCAGGCCGAACATGTCGCGAAGCTCGCGCTCGCCCCACACGCAGGCGGGGACGAACGGCGTCACGGACGGGAACGTCATCTTGGCGGGATCGACCTCGGTGCGCACGGTCACCCAGCCGGGGTCCTCCCCCTCCATGGAGATGACGTAGTACACGGCGTAACGGCCGCACAGGGAGCGCTCGTCGTTGCCGACAATCACGGGAATCCAGCCGTAGCGCTCGTAGTACAGGTAGTGGACGGCCTCGGGCAGACGGTCCAGCTTGACGGTGATCGTCAGCTGGTCCTCGCACTGCCACTCAACCTTCTCGATAGCGCCCGGCACTGCGGCGCGCAGGGCCTCGACGTGGCTTTCGCAACGACGAGCGTAGTCCTTCTTTTCAGGTTCTGCCATGGTGCTAATTCACCTCGCTTGTCTTGGTCTGGGAACTGAACACCATGCGGTAGAGAGGAGCCTCGTGGAGCTCTTCGACGCTCTGGTTCAAAACGACGGACGTTGCATCCTCGACGCCGCTCGTGATGGCGACCGGGGTGGCGATACCGAACCACATGACCACGATCGCGAGGGCGATCTCGGGGATGATCATGAGGGCGGGCACCTCGTGGCGCTTCATGCCCTCGGGCGCCTTGCCGAAGATGGACTTGAGCGCGATGCCGGTAAGGGCAAAGTACACGCCGGTGAGGCCAATGGCCACGAGCACGACCACCCAGATGGGACCGGACTGGACGCCGGCCACGAAGGTGAGGAACTCGGAGATGAACAGGGCGAACGGCGGGAAGGCGGCGAGCGCGAGCAGGGCGATGATGGTGAGCGCTGCCGTGACGGGAGCGATCTCGACGACGCCCTTGATCTTGTTCAGGTCGCGGGTGTGGTAGATGTGCTGGATGTTACCGGCCATGCAGAAGGCGAGCGCCTTCGTGAAACCGTGGAAGATGCAGTGCAGCAGGCAGGCGGCGATACCGAGCGGACCACCGATACCCAGGCACAGCGCGACCACGCCGACGTTGTCGACGGAGGAGTACGCGAAGCGGCGCTTGATATCGTCCTGCTTAAAGATGCACAGGGCGGCCACCAGGATGGACAGCGTGCCCAGGATGAGCAGGAGCGTACGCGGATAGGTGTCGCCCACCGTGATGATGGACAGGGAGTAGAAGCGGATGATCACCAGCATGGCGCACTTGAGCAGCACGCCCGAGAGCAGCGCGGAGACCGGGCTCGGAGCCTGGGAGTGCGCGTCGGGCAGCCAAGTGTGCATGGGGAACAGGCCCGCCTTGGTGCCGAAGCCGATGACGATGAACGCGAACGCGAGGCGCACGAGCATCGGGTCGAACTGGTCGGCGTAGGGCATGATGGAGGTGAGGAAGGCTGCCTCATGCGCGTTGGGCATGATATCGGCGGCGTTCGCGTAGATGAGCAGCGTGCCAAACAGGCCGAAGGCCACGCCGGCGGTGCAGACCATCGCGTACTTCCAAGACGCCTCGAGCGCCTGCTTGTTCTTGTAGATGCCCACGAGGAACACGGTCGACAACGTGGTGGCCTCGACCGCCGCCCAGGTGAGGATGATGTTGTTGGACAGGCAGGCGAGCAGCATCGTGAAAACGAACAGGCTAAACAGCGCGTAGTACTGCTTGGTGCGCTCGGCCGGCATGGTCTTCTCCTCGATATCGATCTTGATATAGGAGATGGAGTACACGCCGGTGATGAACCCGATGATGCCTACCAGAAGGACGAAGATCGACGAGAGCGAATCGAGATGGAGCCACAGGCCCAAAGCGTCGATATTCTGCCCGCTCGAGAGCATGGTTCCCGCGGTGACGACCGAAAGGACGAGGGTCGCCGCGACGGAGATGGTGTTGAGCCCCGCAAAGACGCTGTAGGACGTCGTCTTGGGGAGCGTAGCCATAATCAGGGAGAACACGAGGGGACAAGCGAGCAGGGCGACCGTCAGCATTGAAACATCCATGGCCTACCCCTTCAATTCGGTCAGGTCGTGGGAGTCGAGCGACTTGGTGTCGTTCCAGATCCTCACGACGACGGCGGACATGATGATGACGGCGAAAATGGCGTCGGTGGCGATGCCGATCTCGATGATCTCGGGGGCCGTGGGCGCGAGCAGGGCGAGCGTCACGTGGCTACCGTTCTCCATAAGGCAGTACCCGAAGATTTGCTTGAGGATGTTGCGCTGGGAGATGATGCACGTGAGGCCGACGAAGAAGTGCGCGAAGCTGATGGCGAGGGCCGGAGTAGCCACCTCAGCGGTGGGCAGGCTCAGGCGCGTGACCACCGCGAAGCAGATGGCCACCTCCAGACCGGTGAGGATGATGGTCCAGGCCGGCTTGATGGAGGAGGTCAGCGTGCTATCGGCAGGCGAACCCATCTTTTTGTAGGCACGGTTGAGAATGAACGGAACGAGGATCACCTTGGTGACGAAGGCCGACGCGGCCCACATGAGAAGCTCGGTGGCACCGGTGGTGAGGCCCAGGGTGAGCAGCACGCCCACCAGGACAACCGACTGGATCGCGTACCACTTAATGGCGGACGGGATGGTCTTCGAGACGACCACCATGGTGGAGGTCACGATCAGAAGACCGCCCAGGATATTGACTAACGAATAACCCATGTCCTACCTCCTAACCCATCCAACTAGAGGACAGAGGACCGGCGACGACGACCATGATCATGAGGACGACGAACACGAACGCCATGGCGCGCGGAAGGGGCTGGCCGGCGGCCACGGTCTCGCTCGGCTCACCGGGCAGGACCTTACCCATCCAACGCAGGAACCATGCGAAGGTGGCAACGGTCTCGACGACCATGACGCACACGAGGACGAAGATGACCGTGTTGGAAGCACCAACCGCGAAGCCACCGGAAATAATCTGGAACTTGGAGAAGAACGTGCTCATGGGGGGCACGCCGGCGATAGCGGTCGCGGCGACCGCGAAGCCCACGCCCGTGACCGGGTACTTCTTCATGAGGCCCTGGATCTTGGGCAACATACGGGTTCCCAGCGTGAAGCTGAGGGAGCCGGCGATGAGGAAGAACAGGGTCTTGGTGAACGCGTGGTTGAAGATGTGCTCGACGGCGCCGTTGAACGCCATCTGGCTTCCGAACACGGAGAGGCCCAGGCCGAAGAACACGTAGGCGAGCTGCGCGATCGTCGAGAAGGCGAGCAGGCGCTTCATATCCTTCTGGGGCAGGTACATGAGGAAGCCGAAGAGCATGGTCACGACGGCGTCGATGATGGCGACCCAACCGACGATCTCGGGGATATCGCCGGCACTCGCAAGAGCGCGGGCGAACACGCACACGCCGACCTTCACCATGGACGCGCCATGGAGGTAGGCGGAAACGGGCGTGGGGGCCTCCATTGCAGAGGGCAGCCACATGTAGAGCGGGAACTGGGCGGACTTGGCCCAAGCGGCGAACAGGATGAGCAGCAGCACGACGGTCTTCATACCGGAATCGAGCTGGGAGATCGCGCTCAGCGCGAACGTGCCGGTTCCGGCGAACAGGAAGGCCGCGCCGATGTAGAGTCCCAGAGCGCCGATATGGGTGATGATGAGCGCCTTCATACCGGCCTTCTTGGCCGTGGGCGTCATGTAGTAGCTGATGAGGCCCCAGGAGCACACGCCGGTGATCTCGAAGAAAACGAGCTGGCCGACGATGGTGGAGCTGTAGGCGAGACCGGCCATGGCGCCGATGAACGTGGAGAAGTACACGTAGAAGCGGCGACGGGGCGCGTCGGGATGCTCCTTGTTCTTATCGCTCATGTACGGGAACGAATAGATGACGACGAGCAGGCCGATAGCGACGAACGCGGGTGCGAGCAGCGTGCTCATCCGGTCGAATATGAAGCCCATGACCAAGGTCTGGCCCATACTCGCCCAGGTTACATCGACCGCGTTCATGCCGTTTCCGGCAAACGTCGCGGCCAAGCCAACGGAAGCGACCGTGGCGATGCCGCCGGCAAAGGCGCAGATCCATTTAGCGTAGGGACGCGGCAGCATGACGATGAGCAGGGAGCCCAGCATGGGGACGGCGATCGCCACCATGGCAAAGAGGGACAAGCTCGATTCGATTGACATAGTTTCTCCCTTCTCCCTACACGCCTACGACGACGAAGACGAACGCGAGGACCGCGATGCCGACGACGGCCCAGGTCTGGTTACCGAGCACCTTGAAGCGCGAACGGGAAACGGAGTTCTCGAGCACGCCGCAGACAACGAAATCGACCAGGCACTTGACAAGGAAGACGACGGCGCCCACGAGAGCGGTGACGCCGATGGTCGCGGGCTCTCCCCAGGGGATGAAGATGGAGGTGAACCAAGCGACGACCACGACCTGCTTCATGCCCATGGCGAGCTTCATCATGGCCAGGGACGGGCCGGAGAGCTCGGCGAGCGGGCCCTCCTGGAGCTCCTGCTCGGCTTCGGCCTGATCGAACGGAAGCTTGCCGAGCTCCATATAGCAGGCGGCCGCGAAGGCGACGCCGGCGAGGATGACGGCGACGACGCTCGAGACGTTGCCCGTAACGATGTGCTGACCCATGGTCGCAATGTCCGTGGAGCCGCACACGATGGCGACGGTAAACAGCGCGATGAGCATGGACGGCTCGATGAGCACGCTCATGAGGAGCTCGCGGATACCGCCGAAGCCCGCGTAGGCGTTGGAGGAATCCACGCCGGACAGCGCGAAGAAGAAGCGGGACAGCGCGAGCGCGTACATGATGGTGATGGCGTCACCAAAGACGGGCATGGGGCTCTCGAGCGTGAACATGGGCAGGCCCATGGCGAGCATGAACGACACCGCGAGGAACAGCGGCGGCATGATGCGCAGTACGAAGCTCGAGTCGGAACTCACGGACTCGGGACGCGCCATGAGCTTCGCGAGGTCCCGGTAATCCTGAAGGATGGACGGACCGCGGCGATTGTGCATCTTCGCGCGAATCACACGGGCGAGGCCGGAGAAGAAGGGCGCGACCAGCATGACCACGAGGCCCTGCGCTATCGCAAGAACGATGTTCATAATATCCTCTCCCCTCTCTAGACCATGACCACGGCGAGCACGAGGAAGACCACGAGCGCCGCGACGATGTAGCAGATGTATACGGAGTAGTTGCCGCCCTCGATCTTGGAGGCGAGGCCGGCCAGCTTATCGGCACCCTCGCTCGGTGCATCGACCAGGAAGCGGTCGGGCAGGGGCTCAACGCCCTGGGCGACACCGGTAAGCTTCTGGAACACGTGCGCGATGGACCAGCAGATCTTGGTGCATACCTCGCGCAGGGTGTAGAGCGGGCCCATGAAGAGCTCTACGTCTGACGCGAAGCTCGTGGCGACGACGGGCATGTGCTCGTTGGGCTCGTAGCCGCACGCCCAAGGGTCGGTCTTCTTAGCGGGGGCCTTGATGCCGAGGCAGGACCTCAACACGAACGCGAGGCCGGTGAGGACCACGAGCGCGATGGCGATCGCGGGGGTGGAGGTGGCGGCACCGGAAATCTCGTTCACCAGAGACACGCCCGAGGTGGCTGTGATGGCAGAGCCGGCAAGCACGCTCTGGGCGACGTCGCCCAAAACCGGGGCGATGACGGGAGAGCCGATTCCCAGCACCACGCAGATGGCCGCGAGGAGCATCTGCGAGAACAACATCGGAGCCGGGGACTCCTTGGCGTTCGCGGCCTCCTGGGAACGAGGGCTGCTCGCGAACGAGACGCCGTAGGCCTTCACGAAGCACGTGACGGCCAGGGCACCGGTGATGGCGAGGGCGGCCGCGGAGGCGACGGCGAACACCATGACGACCGGGTCGGAGAGCGTCGAGATGTTGAACAGGGACTGGTAGGTGAACCACTCGGAAACGAAGCCGTTGAGCGGCGGGATAGCCGAGATGGCAAGGGCACCGATGAGGAAGCAGACGGCCGTGACCGGCATACGGCGGAACAGGCCGCCCATCTTCTCCATGTTGCGCGTACCCGTGGCATAGAGCAGGGAGCCCGCGCCGAGGAACAGCTCGCCCTTGAACATGGCGTGGTTGAGCGTGTGGTAGAGGGCGGCCATGAGCGCGATCGTCGCGATGACGTCGTTGCCCAGGGCGTGCGCCGTCATGGACGCGCCGACACCGAGCAAGATGATGCCGATGTTCTCGACGGAGTGGTAGGCCAGCAGGCGCTTAATGTCGTGCTCGTGGAGGGCGTAGACGACGCCCAGGACCGACGAGATGGATCCGAAGACCAGGACCATGAGGCCCCACCAGAGCTGGACGCCCGAACCCGCGAGCAGGTCGAGACCGACCTTGAGGATTCCCAGGATGCCGATCTTAATCATGCCGCCGGACATGAGGGCGGACACATTGGACGGCGCCTCGGGGTGCGCCTGGGGCAGCCAGGAGTGCAGCGGGATGATACCGGCCTTTGCGCCGAATCCGAAGAACGCGAGGACGAAGCACGCGGAGGAGACGGCGGGTCCAAAGTCATGCGTACGGAAATCACTGAAGCTGAAGGAACCGCCCACGCCGTTGGTCATGAGCAGGAAGCTCGCCATGATAAGGACAAAGCCCACGTGCGCGATGACGAAGTAGAGCCAACCGCCCCTAATGGAGTTCTTGTTCTCCTCGATAACGACAAGGAAGTAGCTCGTAAGGGACATGAGCTCAAAGGCGACCAGGAACCAGAACACGTTGTCGGCGGTGATGACGAGCATCATCGAGGCGACGAAGGTGTTCATGAAGAAACCGGCGCGCCCGACCTTGCCCGGGTACTCATCGAAGTAGGACAGACCGTAGATGAAGCCCGCAAAGGCGAGGATTGAGATGAGGACCACGATCAGGCCCGCAAGGCCGTTGAGCAAGAGCTCGAGACGGGCGAACGGGAAAAAGAAGACCGTGTTGAGGGACGAAACGTCGCCAAGCACGGCCTCGAGGCCCGCGATGAACGACAGCACGGCCGCGACGGCGCCGATCAGGCAGCCGGCGGTCTTGGCGGCGTTATCGGCCTTGATCAGCAGAACCGAGGCGAGCGCACCGATGCACGAGACGGCAAGCGATGCGATAAACAGCGTCATGCTATCCATTGTTTACGCTCCCTTCTGCTTTCTCGGACAGGCCCTGGGCCACAGCGGTAACGTCGACAACCGGACCGTTTTCGATCGAGCGCAGGCGCTTGGCCTCGTCGAGCTCGCGATCGGCCGCGCCGCCCATGACGGTCAGCGCCTTGGTGGGGCACGCCGCCACACAATGCGGGCCGTCCGGATCGAAGGCGCACAGGTCGCACTTGACAGCGCAGGTGTACTGGCCAGGAGCCCACGTAAGCAGGCTGCTCAGGGACTTAGGATACGAAGGCGTCGGGTCGCACATGCCTGCGACACCGGCGATAGACGTGCCATCGGGATGGATGGCTCCGAAGGGGCACGCGATGGCGCACAGCCTGCACCCGATGCACTCCTGCTCCTTGACGTGGATGCGATCACCATCGTGCTCGATGGCATTCACCGGGCAAACCTCGGCGCAGGGGGCACCCTCGCAATGGTGGCAGGCAAGGGCGGCCGAAATACCGCCGGTCTTCACGAGCGCCAGGCGCGGCGTATCCTGAAGACCCTGCATCCGGTGGGCGTCGGCACAGGCGGACTGGCATGTTCCGCAGCCGATGCACCTCTCCGGGTTGATGTCGATGAAGCGGTTCATCCCCACTTCCTTTCAAAATAACGGGCCGGGCTCCCGAACGTACGGGACGCCCGGCCCAAAAAGCCAACGAGAACGGGACTACACGATTTGGTTCACGTGCGTCTCGTCATCGAACTTGGCGGCGCCGGGCTCAACGTCCTGGGGAGCGGCGGCGTCCACCAGAGCCTGCTTGAGCTCGGTGTACTGACGCTCGACCTCGCCCTCGGCCCAGACCTGGTCGGCGATAGCGTCGACCTGGCAGGCGGAGAACTTGTCCTCGGGCGTGTGCGAGACCGGGTCGACCTTGTGCATGGTCAGCTCGTTGCACTTGCCGATCCACCACTGGTAGGTCATATAGACCGTGCCCTTGTTGATACGGTCGCTCACGTCGGCGCGGCTGTATACCTGACCGCGGCGGCTGTGAATCGAGACGATGTCGCCGTTCTTGATGCCGCGCGCCTGGGCGTCCGCGGGATTCATGCGGACAAAACCAGGCTCATCGGCAAGCAGCGCCAGCGTCTTGCAGTTGCCGGTCATCGAACGGCAGCTGTAGTGGCCGACCTCGCGGACGGTGCACAGAATGAGCGGGTACTCATCGTCGGGAAGCTCGGAGGGCGCCTCCCAGTCGTGCGCCATCAGGTTGGCGCGGCCGTCCTTGGTGGTGAACTTGCCACCAGCGAACATGTCGGGCGTACCGTGGTCGTTCACATCGGTGCTCTTGACCGGCCACTGGGCGTAACCGCCCTCGGGAGCCATCTTCTCGTAGGTCGCGCCCACAAAGTTGGGGCACAGGCTAATGCACTCGTTCCAGATCTGCTCGGTGTTGTCGTAGTGCATGGGGTAGCCCATGCGCGTGGACAGGTCCGCGAAGATCTCCCAGTCGTGGCGGCACTCGCCCTTGGGCGGAACGGCCGCGTCAAAGTGCTGGAAGCTACGGTCGGATGCGGTAAAGACACCCTCGTGCTCGCCCCAAGAGGTAGCGGGCAGGATGACGTCGGCGAGCATGGTCGTCTGCGTCATAAAGATGTCCTGGCAAATGAACAGATCTAGCTCGGAGAGCGTCTTGCGCATACCGGCCGAATCGGGCTCGGTCTGCACCGGGTCCTCGCCGTAGTTGTAGAAGCAGTGCACCTTGCCCTCGTCGACCAGGTGGCCCAGGTCGGTGAGCTTGTAGCCCTCCTCGAGCGGGAGCTTTTCCTCGGGCACGCCCCAAGCTTTGGCAAACTTGGCACGCACTGCGGGGTCGGTGACTTTCTGGTAGCCAGGGTACAGGTTGGGCAGCATGCCCATATCGCAGGAGCCCTGGACGTTATTCTGACCGCGCACGGGCGCGAGGCCGGAATTGGGTTTGCCGATCTGGCCGGCAACGCAGGCGATGGAGGCGATGGTGTGCACCGTCTTCAGGTTCTGCTTCTGCTGGCATACGCCCATGCCCCAGCCAATGATGGCAGAGGGCTTCGCCGTGGCGTACATCTCGGCAGCTTGGTGGATCAACGCGGGCTCGACACCCGTGATGTCCTGTACAGATTCGGGAGTGTAGTTCTTGATGGTCTCCCACCACTCGTCAAAGCCGTTCGTGTGCTCGGCGACGAATTCCTTGTCGTAGAGGCCATCGTTGACCAGACAGTTGGCAAAGGCGTTGAGGAACGCAACGTTGCAACCGTTCTTGATCGGAAGGTAGAGATCGGCGATACGCGCGGTTTCGATATGGCGCGGATCGGCGACGATGATCTTGCAACCCTTTTCTTTGGCTCGCACGATACGCCTTGCGACGATGGGGTGCGAATCGGCAGGGTTATAGCCGAAGAGGAAAATGCAGCCCGCATCCTCCATACCGGGGATGGAGCATGACATGCAACCTGAACCAACCGTGTCCATCAGACCGAGGACAGTAGGGCCGTGTCAAGTACGGGCGCAGTTGTCCACGCTGTGGGTGCCGATGCACGCACGCGTAAACTTCTGCATGACGTAGTTCGCCTCATTGCCGCCGCCTCGCGAAGAGCCAGTGGTCATGACAGCGTTAGGACCATATTCGTCAATTATGGCCTGCATCTTAGATGCGGTGAAATCCAGTGCCTCGTCCCAGCTTACGCGCTCAAGATCCGCGCCCTTAGTGCGGCGGATCATCGGGTGCAGTACGCGAGGAGTCAAGATCTTGGTGTCGTTGATGAAGTCGTAGCCGCTCATGCCCTTAAGGCACAGCTCGCTCTGGTTGGTGATGCCGTTGAGCGGTTCGGTGCCCACGACCTGGCCGTTTTGGACCAGGAGGTTAAACTGGCAACCGGCGCCGCAGTACGGGCAGATCACTTTATGCTTCTCCATGACACCCTCCTTCCTTTTTCTGCTACCGAATGCTCGGTACTTATTTGACAATCATTGGGCTTGTCGCCCCAACGCTTACGCCTCGTTTTCGATGGTGGCGCGGGCACGCTCGGCAGTCAGTTCTGCCAGGCGCTCCTCGTCTACCAGGGTGAGGCCCTTGGTCGGGCACGCCTCGGCACACGCCGGACCGCCGGGACGGTCCACGCACAGGTCGCACTTGAGCACGAAGCTCTTGGTCTGCGAACCCACGCGAACGTCGCCCATCAAGACCGGAACCTGCGTGGTCGCCACGCTCACGGCGCCAAAGGGGCATGCCATGACGCAGCTCTTGCAGCCGATGCAGTTGTCCTCGTTAACGCCGATACGATGGTTCTTTGGATCAAAGAACAAAGCGCCCGTAGGACAGGCCTTCGCGCACGGGGCATCCTCGCAGTGATGGCAAGCCACCGGTGCGGAGATCTCGTACGTACGCGTCACGCGCAGGCGCGGCGCGGCGATGTTGCCGGGGATGTCGTGCGCCTCGATGCACGCCGCCATGCAGGTTTGGCACCCAATGCAGCGTGAGGAATCGGCTACGACTCGTTTATTGCCCATGTTGTTCACTCCCTCCTGAATCCCATGCCGGAGAGACCCTGTCGACGTTGCCCCGGACCGCCCGTGGTCCGGCATCGGCGTATCGAGTGCATGCGGCGAAACAGGCACTTCGATAGAATTCCTCCAACGATATACAGGTTAAATATACGCAGTTGCAGGGGGCAAACTTGAGCATAGGCCCTGTAATACGGGTGTATTGCAGGGGTTTTGGCAGGTTGGAATTATTCTCTAGAAGCTATAAAGGTGAGTGTATTACATGCGTACATCCAAGGGAGATTTCACGCTCGTTTCTGAAAGATGTAGTACGTTTGTAATATCGTTTACACTCAATTACTCTAGTGCAATAAAGTAGTGGTTGTAAGATTGGCTATTATTAGCCGATGTTGTATTTGACTATTCAAATTGCACGCTCATTAAGGGAGGCCAGTGATGTCATCGACTCAAAAACGAGCCATCCTGCAGGTGCGCATTCGCGAGGAAGACAAGCAGCATGCCGAGCGTCTCTACGACGCCATGGGCACATCGCTCGCCGAGGCTGTCCGTCTATTTGTCGCGCAGAGTATTTTGATGCGCAAGCTCCCATTTCAACCGGTCGCCGTGCGCTCCAAGGACGGCACGGCCGCCTATGGACTGCTCAAAGCATACGGGGACCCCAATCGCCGCTCCGAGGAGCGCAATGCCTGGATTGAATACCTAGCCACAGAAAGCGACGAGTCGGTTTTGGGTCCCGAGGAAGTAGATATCCATGAGTAGCACCATCATCGACGAGACCGTCATCCTTCGCTACCTGCTTAACGACGACGAGGTCCTGTCACCGCGCGCCGCCAAGGTCATCGCCACGCGCACCGCACGTGTCTACCCCAAAATCATCACGCGCGTCGTGGCCACGCTGCGCGACGTCTATAAGGTTCCCCGCGTTGAAATTGCTGCGGCCATGAAAAGGCTGCTCGATGACGTCATGGTCGACGAGCCCACCGTTGTCGCCCTTGCCGTCAAACTCTTCGGCAAGACCCATATGGACTTTACCGACTGCCTCCTCGCAGCCCGAACCGCCATCTACAACGATGATGTCGTGAGCTTTGGCAAGCCCATCATCCAAGGCATGATCGATTACCGCCGTAAACGCCAAACCGCCGCCGACGCTCGCGACCGCGCCGCCGAAGCCCGCAGCCGAAGCACCGACTCCACCATCGACAAGCTCCGCCATCACGGTCGCCACTAACCCCATCCCCACCTGAGTTGCGGTGAAATACGGACTGATTTATGCCTTTAAAGGCCACAAGGGGGTGCGGACGATTTCTTGGACCGCGCCTAGGCGTATCCAAGCTTCCTGCG